>NZ_JAWPOM010000008.1:0-238308 GCF_033344285.1 Vibrio sp. 779(2023) | reverse complement strand
CGTTCAAATACGCCAGCATCCCGCCACTCCTGAAATCGGCGATGAGCAGAGCTTGACGAGCATATACCGGTGGCATTCAGCGCATTCCACTGGCAACCCGTCCTGAGTACGAAGAAGATGGCGTTCATTGCAGCGCGATTATCAACCCGCTTGCGGTGCGTACCCAGAGGATGGTGAGTTTTATGCTCCGGGATGAGAGGAGCCATTTTCTCCCAGAGTTCATCACTGATTTGCCACTTGTTGCCTGCCATACGTTGCCCTCAGAAATTATCGTTATTCATTATATTATACGATAATTCCTTTTGGGATAGGCTCTAAATCCTTCTTGAAGTTAGAAATTAATTCAGCTAGAGAATCGGCAAGCTTTAAAGCGACCTTGTAGTCATAATCTATGAGAATTACCTGTCCGAAACTACCTTCCTCTGTTGGACTTAAATCAACGCAAATTAAACAAGATGAACAGTCATCCGCAATTGGGATTCTACTTTTGCCGAAGGTATACTCTTTATCTATACCTTTATCGGTATAACTGAGTACGTTTCCATCACCATCATGGCTATAGTTTTCTACAAGGCTTGAGGTCTGTCCGATAGAGAGTAAAGCGACGCCATAAGCAAAATTTGCTTGCTTCTCGGGGTCCTGCCCTTTAGATGTTTTGTACAGTTCAACTAAATCTTGTGGTAGCTCTCTACCCACATTACAGCGAAGCAAATTTATTTCTTCTTCCGACGCTGGCTCTAAGAACGCATCAGCAACTAGTGGTGCTTTATTAAGTATTTCTTTTCTTACTTGCTCGAACATTAATTTTCCCTCGTTTTCATTGTAATCTTCGGGTTTGAAAGAATAAGCTTCAAAATCGAAGCGATGGTATTAATCTATTTCTTCTGCACTGCTCCAACTCAAATACCAGAAGTCTTAGTTAGAATGAGTACTAGTTATGCGGAACATAGGAAACTCGTATTACCCCTATTAATTAGAGGTAATGCGAAATGCGGTTAACTTGAGCGAGTATGAGCAAAGAAAGAGCCGTTTCCTAACTTCTAAATTTCTCTGTTTCATGGGCATATTTGGGTCGGAGAGTTTTGACTGCTCATCACCGTGTTGCGCGCATTAGTGTAAAACTGGTAGATTAGAATTTTAATAAAATAAATGTTACATCTCTAGATTTTGAACGAATAACCCTTCACGATTCTTATACTTGTTAACGGCTCTTATATCAGTAGAAACGTAATCACCACCTTTATTATCAACTTGTCTAATCTCGTATCCTCCGCAATGAACAGAAATATTCGCTTCTATTGAATGCTCATTTTTTGTTTCACCATTTACTTTCTTTGCTGACGAAACCCATTGGAAGCAAAACCTATCTTGATTATCTAAATATTCCGTAAGAGCAACTGATGTCCCTTTATCCACTTCGAAATAATCAATTGATAATATCTTGGATATGCCAGGATATTGGTAAGATGGGTTCTCTACTGTTGGTTCACTTAGTTCGGTTTGATTAGCACAGCCAGCAATAACTGATAATGTCGATGCCATAAGTAGTATTTTCTTCATTTTTGTTCCTTGTAGATGATAAAATTAGCCCCACGATCTATTAACGCTTTCGATAGTGGGGTTGTGTATGTTTATCTAATTGTTTACGTTTTGAAGGTCACGATAATCAACAGACTCATCAGCACTTGAGATGCTTGCTGCCTCACCGAACATTGCTATGTAAGCACTTGGGAAAGTCAAAGCGGCCCCTGCTATACCACAGATTAGAACGAATTTTCCTACGCCCTTACTTTGTGGTGAGCTTTCTCGGCTATTCCATGCCCAGGTTGCAAGGCTAATGACAATCATTGCAATACCAATCCATAAGCCTATGGTATATGTAGCACTACCACCTGCAGCTGAAATTGCATCCACGTTTTTTGCAGCTTGCTCTAGCTTTGTTTCATTGGCTGCCATCGTAGTTACAGAGGTTAGTGCTAGAGCGATACCCAGGGCACCGGACCATTTCGTTAGTTTATTCATAGTTACTCCGTGCTATCTCCTTCATCGAAGATATAAGTTGTGTTAGAAGAGAGGTTTGCCCGACCAGATGAGTCGAGTGTTATTGGGTCCACTGTGTCACTAAAGGTAAATACCTCACCCACTAGATCTAAACCACCGTGGAAAGTTAATAATGCGCCAGCTATTGAGAAGGATATTGGCCATAGAACAGAAACATCATTATCCGCTTTGTTTGCTTTGTACCAACCGATGAAACCAAACACGACAAGACCGAGGCCAAGTACTGCTCTCAAATTCCAGAGAACTGCAATCCAAAGTCGAACATGTTTAATTACATTTATTCCGCCATCTGCAATGGTGGAGTTATGCGTTTCTGAAGCGAATGAACTACTGGATAATGTGTAAACAAACATCCAATACCACTTTTTCATCGAAGCGCTCCAATACAGTAAGTATCTGAACAGATTGTTCCGTCAGCCGAGATTTCTCTAACAGTTCCAATGAAGTCGTAGTATTTTCCTTTTTCTACGGAAATAGTTCTTTCGCCAGAGGTCTTGGTAAGATTTACGACTAGCGCACTGTTTAGGTCCTGCGACTTAGTGATCATTGCGTAGTCAGGAAGAAGAATTCGCCCATCCTTGTATGTTACTCCCGTACTTGGAACTACCATTTTTGGCGCTTCTATTGGCTGTACTACAGTCGAGCTAGATGCTATTGCCATCGTTGGCTGTACTACTTTGCTATTTACTTCTGTATTTTTACCAATATGTTGGGTGGTAGTCTTAGCAACCTGTACTGCCGTTGGCTTTGTAATCGATTCTTTAGCAGGTTTTACAACTTTCTTTTTAGACTGCTGAGAGCGTCGAAGGTTGGCTAGTTCAGTCGGCGTGTACTCCTGGCGTTCTTTATCAATAAAGTATTTGCTGCCAATAAGTAAAACTCCGTCTTCTCCCTCACCTTTAATGTTGGTGACTTTATGGTTGCCAATTTTTGATTTGAACGGCTCACTTTTGTAAAGAGTGATGTAATGTGGAGAGTTATCGGATCTATCTGGTGCACGTACAGCAAAAACCCCCTCAGCAATCTCATCCACAACGTTGAATTCTTTTAAGCGTTTACGCTCACTACTTCGCGCTGCTTTCGTATGTCCGTTTGAAAGGCTATTGTTTAATTTAGCAAACTCGCCTTCAAATGAATTTACATCGCTTTCCAATTTATCCAATCTATTGGTTAAACTAACGTTAAAAGTTTCTTGAGCAGAATTAAATTGATGATATGGCTTCAATCTCATTGTAATTGAGTCATCAATTTGTTGCTGTAAGGTCGAACTGATCGTCTGTGTAATATTCTGTGACGCAGCTTTCGAGGTTGACTTCACAATCTCACTTTTTTGCTTACCAAATTCATCCTTTACTTTGCTAGGAATGTCTATTTTAGTAATGATTGATTGAGCGATTTCTTGTCTTTGTAATTCAGTGATAGCACCAAACTCTTCAGACTTAGTAATCACATCTATTTCAGTCTTAATGAGTTCAGGCAATGATTGCCTGAGAGCGGTGATCTCACGCTCAAGATTTCTCTCTAGCTTTTGTATTTCTTCTACTTTGGAAGGGCCTCCAAAATCTGGTATCAAACCCATTTTATGTGCAGCTAAACTAGCACCACCAACAAGCAAAGTAGCTCCTACGACATAAACGAGTAACTTTACTTTTGGCTTTGCTGAGCTGCTTTGGCTTTTATTCGCTTTGCCAGCATTTGCGTCTTGAGCTTCGTTATCGCTCATGATGATCGCTCCTTGTTTTTAATTGAATAATGTATTATATAAAAGATCTAAATTAATTCCATAAACGAGTTTTGTTGTCACTCGGGATTGATACATTTTGCCCAATATTCGATTTGCGAATTTCAGAGCTTAGGTCAGTTTCTTCGGAATTAACTTCTGTTAGTCTATTTTGCTCCGCCATCATCTTGAGAAGATCGCTCTGATTCGGAGTTTGAATTTCATCCGTTTCTTGTACTTGATTCTCAAACAATAAGTACATAGTTTGACCTTTCGGTATCTCTACCTGAACAGGTCTTCTCGCATTATCGTATAGGATAGGTAAAAAGCCTTGTGCAGCTTTGGCGATACTATAAACAATTCTGTCTCTCGTATTATCAATCGCACCTGTCGAAGTTGTTGTTTCCCCATTTGATGTTGTCACTGTCGTATCAATGAGTGAATCCAAAAAACCTGTCATAAACAAACCAGCAAACATGCCACCAAACCTCTGGATGTAATGGTGGTCTACTTCACCTTCTATAAGCGCCTTTTCAGTTTCAGCAGATAATACCCAAGCTTTTACAGGGATTTGTTTCCCATCTCTAATAACAGACGTTACAGTTAAGGCAACACCTGGAGCTTGTTCTATAAGCTCCATTTCACCGAACGCAATACTACCTTCTGCTTTTCCGGTTAATAAACGAATTCTGATTGGGCCAGGAATGTCTGAGTCGATAGGCAAGGTGGTACGGGCATAAACCAACTCACCTGCATCAAATACTATAGACTCTTGGTCTACTTCAACTGGTGGCTGTCTATATTTTTCATTAGAGGTTTCTTTTTCATTGTCCGTATACCCAACTGTGTTTTCTTTCTTATAATAATTAGGATGAATCCCCATTTGAGTCTGACCTCCATCAGAACGATACAATGCTGAGGCCACTTCTTGTTCTGCATCACTCGGGTCAAAAACGAACTGTGATGTTTTACTATAAATGTCAGCCTTCTTACTATAAGTGATTTTGTACTTTTCGCCTGTATCTGGTGCGTAAGGGAGACCTGAAAATAATGCTTGTGCACCTTCTGATATCTTTTTTTGTCGCTCAGCTTCTAATTGTATCAACCGCTGACGCTCAGCATCGGCTTTGTCGTTTCGATTCTTTATTTCTTGAGCCTTTAAACTCATTTTAGTCGTTGCTAGTTCGTTTCGGAGATCTTCTAGCTGGCTTGAAGTTTCTATATCTTGTTTAGGCAACGGTAATTTTACGTCTCTACCTGCACTATTCTCTTCTGTATCTGAATTTGTCTTTTTAGACTCAGCATCTTTGCCAGACTTAACTTCTTGCCCCAGGGGATCAACCTCCTGCGACTTAGGCTTGTCAACTTCGGTTTTTGTATCTGGTCCCGTTGCTGATTCTTGTACGCGAGTTTTACTGATATGGCTCTCGCCATTAGTAGCAGCCTGTTTACGCGCGTTCTTCTCCCTTTCTTCGGTTTCTTTAGCGATAGGTGAATTTTCAGGAACACTGATTGTCCCATCAGTTGAGTTCTTAATCACATCGTCAGTTTTAACGACAGGTCTACCTGCTGTTTTATCACCTTTGCCCGAAAGGTCTTCTGTAACTTGATTGGAAGCCATATAGATTGCGTATCCAATCCCTCCGGCGGCTACTACAAACAAACCTACAACGATTGCTATTTTTTTTAATTTCATCGGTGAGAAGCCTTATAGTTCACTTGTATCCACAAACGCTTTTACTTTCTGTCGACCATCGCTAAACCAATAGAATGAACGGGGGTAAAGTTTGTAAAGGTTGTAATCACCGACACTTCCCTCTCTTACCAAAGAGCTACCTTTGCTTCTTAAAATGGCTGTTGTTCTGATATAAACAAATTCATTATATAAATAGGCTTGGCCATTGATTCCTTGCAATTTAGTTTCTTTGGCACCAGGCACACCTGTTGTCGTACCTGAAAGAAAAGAAAAGAATTCTGGACCAGCTTTATCAAGATCTACACTTGAAGTAGAACGGTATTGTATTGGCTTGGCGTTCGGGCCAATTAGTGGAATGATCACTTGTCTTCGAGAATTGTAGTAATCTGTTTTTTCAGAACTAATCATGAAAGGAATAGTTGTATCTAAACCCTTCAGCTGAAACCAGCCCGAATGAGTTACTCCAGGTAAACGAGCTTCCAAGCTATATGCGTTACCGGGTGTTTTTCCAGCCTCGAAGGCTCCCTGAGCTCCTAGCTTAACATATACAATAGGCCAAGGAGCTCCTGTCTGGTCGAAAAATGAAATAGACCCAGGGAAGCCAGGGTACACCTGCAAAATTAACTCCTGAGGTAGTGAAGGATCGAATTTAATCGTATCAATTAGACTTTCCGGGGGCCTTACTAAAAGTTTATTTTCTGCAATTAGCCTCTGCCTTTCTATTTTACGCATCCTTTCAATAAAAGCAGGGTCGGAGTTCATTTTCTCACTTTTAATGATGTCATTCTTTTTATTCTCAGCCCTCAGTATCTCAAGTCTGTCTCTATTTTGGTAATTACTCTGGAGTTTCGAGTATTCTAGATCTGTTATGTACGTCTGAATTGCATTTTGTTCATACACCTCAAGTTCACGCATGTTAATCAATATATTTTCTATACTTCCATATTTCTTTAACAATGCATCCGCAATTGCAGCATGACTAACTTGGTTAGTTTGATTAGCTTGAGAAAACGCCGACAATGACAACACCACCGCACTTACTGTTAAGCGGAAATAGGCTTTCAGAGAGGAGATGTTTCTTGAGTGCATTGGTAATCCTTGAAGTTTAACAAGCGTAAATATATTTCATTTATGTATTAAAAACAACCCTACTCAGACAAACCTAACGATTGTAGTGTTTTCTCTACAATATCACTGACTTCTTCGTCGCCGAGAGGTTCTGATTGGAGTTCTTCTTTAGGATATTCCAATATGTCCTTGACTTGATTGATCGCCGCCTCTGTGGCTCTTTCAGCATTAGGCTCATCTAAACCAGCTAACAAATTTATATCTATAGTAGTGCCAGATATAGTGCCTTTATTGTTCTGCTGAGCGCTTTCAAGAAATGGATCTGATAGGTTAGATGAAACATATCTACTGTTATAAGCGATATCCAACTCGCCGTATGCATCATTGTCAAAATTAGCAAGGTCTACTTCGGAGGTCTCTTCGTTCGTACCTAAATCTTGAGTGGATAAATATGCTGGTGGCGAAACAAATTCTTCGCTAGTACTGTGCTCAAAGGGGCCTTCGGCATAGAAGTTGTTGTACTGCATAATTGAATCAAAGTCGTGTTCTTCTTCAGGCCAATCCTCATCACTATAGGTGTTTTCAAAGTCATTAAAATCGAGTTCATCATTAAAGGCTGAAACTTCTTCATTATAAGCCTCCATAGAGCCCATAATCTGTACTTCAGCATCTGTTTGTGCAAGACCAACAAGCTCTTCATCGAATACATCTACTGGTGATTCTTCAGGTCGTATTTCTTCGACTTCTTCAATGGCGCTCTCCGTTATCAACGTTGCGTCTTCTTTAATTATCCCTAAACCAATAGCCATCATCATTTGTTTAGAGATGTTTTCAGTTAGGTTCAATGCTCTTACTTCAGTTAGATTATTTTTTAGCTCTAAGAACTCCAACATTTCGACATTGCTATCGATATAATCGTTGGCCTGTTGAACATATTCATTGGATTTTACTAACTGTTGCCTCTTAGCCGTTTCTACCTCATCATCAGAAGGCTCAAGCACCTGAGCAAAATAGTTCAAACGAGAAGTTTCTACATCAGGGAAGTCGAGTTTTAATGCTCGGAATGGGTATACATCACCACCAAAAATGTATAAGCCTTCTCCAGGTTCAGCACTAGCAAGCATCTTAGCGTTTACAGTATCTTTTTCTTCTACTCGGACATCATCGTTATCATGGACCGCCCCAGCCAAATTATTCTCTATTCTATCCTGACGGGAACCAAACACTTTGCCAGTTCGACCAAGCGCCAACTGTAACGATTCACCATGGTCTTCATTTTTAAGAATGAATTTATTGTTTAAGTTGCCCATTAGTGCTTCATATTCATCCCGGCCGCAAACCTTCTGGAACATTCCGGCTGTCTGTGCTCCAAAAAGAACGTGAAAACCATATGAACGAACCAAGGCAACAATCATGTAAAAACCTTTAACCGCATACATTCCGTACTCATCAAAGAAAAGTCGTACAGGATATCTAGCACTGGAAGGCCTATTGTCTACTGTAGTAATTCGAGAACCTTGTAGCTTGTAGCCAGCAGCTCTCATCAAAATAGGCCGTAATCCCTGCAATAGAAGCCTACCCAATGCTGCAACGGAATCGGGGTTTTTGGCAATGGAAGGAAGAAGAACTAATAATACTCGCCCCCCTAAGCATACATCCGTCATATTTACTTCCGAAAGTTTTGTCACGAATATATGCCCCATGGTTTCACTCAGGTCAGCCATGGTTTCACTAATCATCATCACACAATATGTGTGCTGTTCATCTGCTTTACTATTAAGATCAAGGTTGTCTATCTGTTCCTCAGTCATATCAAATATGGCATCACTAATAGAAGGCAAGGTTTTTAAATATTGCTGGAGTGGTTGTCGGTACTTTAAAGGCACATCTTTTCGCGCTGCCTTTTTGAGCATAGTTTTAATGACAAGAAAGTTTCGAACCACTTCGATGTTTAAATCTAAGCCTTCCACATCCCTTTCGTAAGCAAGATACTGATATGCTCCCCCAATCATAGTAGAACTACGACCTTCCCAAAAAGAGCTATCCCCTCCATCCGTTTCACGCCCTAACCCCATGGTTATAGTCTTCATCTGGTCAGGGGTTCCCGCATTTAGAATATTCATGTTATTCGAAATGCGATCGTCGTCGTGCATGTTAGTAGTATCTAAGGAGTCCATGGGAGTCAGAAAATTGAGAACCAACAAATCGTGGAGTCTATCTAATCGTTTCAAGATAGCGAAAATTGTCCAAAACAATTTTATATCTGCCTTACCATCAACTATGACTGCTGATGTTCCTCCTGGCTGGAGAAGTGCTTGAAATAGCAATGTCAGTATAAGTACAGTTTTACCCGAGCCCGTACTGCCCATGACGAGTGTATGTCTTGTTTCCATATCCGGGTTGGATACGAGTAACCTACGTAGAAAAAATTCAAACCCGAATATTAATGTACCGTTTCCTCTTTTACGCTGGGGAATAAGATGGCCAGCTTTAACTGCGTCTTTTAACGACTCCTTTTTTGAAATAAACTGCTCCCACTCCGGCGCGTCAAAAGGATATTCATGCTTCTCTCTTGAGTTTGTAAGCTTCAGACAAATTGCAAATGCAAAAATAAAGTCCCCATTTTGAGGGAACATAAACAAAGCAATCCCGCATGCAGCAATTAATAAAGGAAATGACACATTTACTGCTGACTGTATTCGCATCCACATAGTGCGAGAATCACGATGAAAGAGCTCTGGGTTATTCAGTTCAGGGTTTGTGTTTAGAACCGACTGCTTCTTAAAACTGGCCATACTAATCAACTTCCTTGTACTGCTTCATTAACTCAGGAATATCCTCATAAGGGTCATTGAAGACTTTCTCATCCTTTTCTATATCGACACCTAGTGACTTTAGAATCTGTTTTGCTTCATTCTCTCGGCCATCAGCCTTTTTCTCTATCTCGCTGAGATCAAATAATCTACTAAATTCATCCTCATCCATGTTCAGGAGGTCTTCTCCTTTCTTACCTGCTGTTAATATTCTCTCTGCATTAATGTGAAGGTCTTGCACTGCTCCTAGGACACTTGGAATTGTCATTCGAAATCCGGCTTTTCTTTCCATAAGAAAATGCGAGCGAGTACCACTTGCTTCTAAGAAAGGCGTTTCTCTGCCGATAGACTGCAATACCATTCCTAAATTTCGGTCATGCTTAGTTACCCAAGTAAACTCGTTTCCTGCAATACGGTTTACATCTTTAAAGAGAAGCATCAACGCCCAGATTACAGTAGTAGAATAAGCATGCTTCTTTGTTACCATTGCATAGAGGATTTCTTCGAATGTACGGGTTGTCTTTCCATCCATTTTTTCCTTAAGCTGTGTAAGAACCTTTCTTTCAATACCGTTAAATAAAAGTATTGTGTCTTCGATGCTGCCAGCGTAAGGGACGCCATCATTCAATAAAGTTGTTGGACGAAAGCCACCTATTATCGCTCCTCCTCTCTTAAACTTATCCGCTTCATTACCCTGTTTATCTACATATTCAATTGGAATGGTTTTCCCATTATCATCAAACAACCGTGCTAGTTTATCTTCCGAATGTAGTTGTTGCGGTAAAGGACAGAGGAGAAGCCTCTCTAAGCTGATAGTCGCTGTTCGAGAGCAAAACTCTATTGTTGAGTCTTTCGGGTTCTCGCAGTAATAGAAGTAACAAATAGGCCTAAAATTGCTAACAAACCCCGTTTCTTTTTGCATTTCTTTGTCACGTTCTATTTCATCTAATGTGACACCCAAAGGAGGATTTGCTGTGAGCATTTCGTAAGGAGATACACCCATAGCGTATCGGTTTTCATAGTCAGAGCGATTTTCGAAATTGTAATCATGTGAATAGTCACAAGGGTTTTCACCCTCTAAACGTTCTTTATATTTAGGAAACATCCAGCCAATGGAATATCCCATCAATTTATCGTAGAAGTTGGGCGGTACTATACGTTTTAAATGAGGATGAACCTTGGAAGCAGCCCGTATCATTGATTCAACGTTGTGTTCTTTTCTGGTTTTAGAGCGTATTGAATATTCTTTACAACCTAAGTAGATCAGAGCTAAAGCGAAGGGCCATTTAAGTATATTTCCGAAAATAGAGTCGTAAGCTCCAATATACTCGGGTGTAATCATCGTATAATGCAATTCTAATATTTGATATAGCCCCTCCTTAAACCCCCATCCTTGAAATCCTGTTAGCCAAGAGGTAGTTACAACCACGAGGTTCTCAAAAGCAAAAAATGTAAACATCTGAGCTATCTTTAGCATTCTCCACACAAAAGCAAGTATGTGGAAAAAGTGCGCGTAAACCCCGTAACCCATACCTATTGCTAATGCTAGAGCTAGGGCGACTGAAGCATTCAACTCTGATTCTTTTTCTGGCGTACGCTGACTCATAACTTAGGAATCCTTAAAAATTATGTTTGTGTCATCAATACGTCGCTCTTTAAGAATCATTTTTAGAGAATCATACTTTCCTTTGGTCAATGGAATGGGTAACACAAGCCGTGCCCTTAGACCTTTTCGATGAAGTATAAAGTTTACGGTTATGACGAAGTAGTAATAGAGGAAGACAACACATCCGAAAGTCGTTAAAACTTTTGCCGAAAAGTTCTTGTCGGAAGCTGTTAACGATTGCATAGCTTGAGTTATTTCGAAGGTTAAGACGATACTGATCACACAAAATATGACCGAAGCTCCGACAATCGCTTGCCCTACTAAATGTGACTTAAGTACTGGATGTATCGTTCTGAACTGTTTCCACATTCCGATATATGTGACGAATAAACTAAGTACCGGAGCAAGAAGAGAAACTCCACCTGAAACAGGCATTAAGAGTAATGAAAGATACTGTAGAAATATTAAAGTTAACATTTTTGCACCGTTGCTTTTAATCCATTTAAGGCATATATTTTTCACATCATAGCAAATTTATCAACGGATGGAATGGTTTTAGCTAAACGAAAACAACCAAATCTAACATCTCGTTCAACCCTCAAAATCAAATCAACCAAACAACCAAACACCAAAAAATATGGCATTGCTTTTCATCCGTAAAAGACATATATTTTTGTGATTATAAAATATGTCATAGGTAGTAGTAGTTTGGAGTCACTGTTAGGAAGCAACGTCATTTTGTTTTCTCAAAAAGAAAAAGAAACTTTATGCATTATCTCGAATGTCGAATATGGACGCCGTGTTGCTGAGTTACAACTATCTTCGGCTGATAGCTACAAACCTGTTTTGAGTATTCTTGTCTCTATTGTCGATAGTAACCATCCAGAGTTGGACACCCTCGATCGCTGCTTCCTTGTTAACTCATCAATCTCTACAGATTCCATTGAATTAACAGAGCTTTTAGAAAAGTTTAAAAGCTCAACCCAGTCATACCAACAAACGATAGAGATTGATGGTGTTGAATTTTCCTATCTGCGCAAGGAAATAGAAAGGTTACAACTAATAGGATAAATGTAATGGAAAACGAAGAGTCTGTTGGCTTTAAATCAGTTACCCAATCTGCCGAGTTAATTATCCATGCAGGGTCTTCTCCCATCCCAGGAGAAGTCAGAAGCCGCCTAGAAAAGATACCAAGTATAAAGCCAAGACCAGCGCGCAGAATAATGGGTGTGAAATTGGCTGAATTGGGTGTCAATAGAAACCCTTATGTTGCAAATAGAGCAACTAAGGCTTTACTTGCACTGACTTCAATTACGTGGGGCCTCACCCTGCTTTTATTGACTGGTTCGCTGGTTAATTTTTACCTGCTTGAAAGAATAAATATCAGCGCTACCTCCCATGACGCAAGGATTGAGCCTACTGGCAAGCCTGTACGCATCGGTAACTTGGATTAGAGGAAGGATATGTTTCGCTCATCCGTAATTAAGAATCATCGAGGGCTCCTATCTGGTTTCGTAGTGCTGGTGGTCATTATCTATTTCTTAGAGTTTGCACTAAACACTCTTACAACAAATAAATCTGGTTACTACAAGATCCCCACTTACAACGATAAGGGCATTACCCGAATAGTTCCTCAGGTCCCATTAAGTGACCGTCTTTTTTCTGACTCTGAAGTTATGGATTTTGTAACTGAAGCTATGTACAACACACTCTCTCTATCTTTCGATAGTTATGAATTGTCTATGACAGAATCAGCATTACTATTCTTTACTACTTCTGGCTGGAAGTCATTCTCAAGCGCAGTTCAAGAAGCAGAAATTTTATCAACCATTTTCTCTAATAAAGAAATTATTGAGTTTTACCCTACCCGAGCGCCTTTTATGGAATTCAGTGGCACAGTTGACGGGAAAATTGATGGAAGATTCACAAAAGATGCCTACTGGGTATGGCGAGTTAAAGTTCAGGGCAAGATTATGAAAAAATCTTTGAAGGTTAAAGACGCAACTGAAACTGAGCTCGAGGCTATTCAGAATCAAAGGCACCAGGCCGCTAATGTAACTTTCTGGCTTGATTTACAACGTGTGCCAAAGGGTAAGGGGGCAAGTGCAGTTAAGATCATAAGTTCTTCTAATTGGGATGTTGATTGGTTATGAATATTCCACGACTTATTCGCATACTTAAATTCGACTGGCCATTTGTGCTTGCTATCGTTTTATCTGTTTTAGCTATTTTTAAACTTTCCGATTTCAATGAAGAACTATTAGGGAACCCGGATAGAGTTTTTCTTTATTCTGATGGTAATGGTGGTTACACAAGGGCCTTTGTATCACGTGACCCACGCTATACAGACGAGAAGGTTGTCAGGTTTCTTCGTCGTATGGTGAGCTCATGCTATACCGTCGATTATAAAACCGCTCAACACCTAATGAACGGTGAACGCGATAACGATTATGCCAACTGTATTGAAAAGCACTTTGCGCCAATAGCCGCCACATCACTGTTCAATGTTTATCCTACTGACCCTATGATTGAGGCGATTCTTATGTCAGAAGGTAAGGCTAACGTTGTTGTTCCTTACGATCCTATCGTTACCTTAAAGAACAAACCTGGTAAGCCTTTAGTTTGGGTAGTTGAGGTTCCGATAATGGTAACAGTCCAATCGGTATCAGGAGACCAAACAACCTCATTCATTGCTCACTACACAGTTCTACCTGAACCTAGAGCGGATAACGCAAGTTCATTACTCATCGACAGGGTGGTTTTTAGATGAACGTTAAAGACCTATTCAATTTTATTAGTACAGCTTTGGGGAAGACTCCGTTAACAGGAAGACAAAGTTCGAAGTCTACTGAGGATAGCTTTGTTAAAGGGGATACCTTTAGTTGCCAATCAATACCCTCCAGCGAGGTTAACCGTAACCACGATGCCGTGTTTGAAACAGATAAACGTCATAATTTAATCTATGACAATTTTAAGTCTGTCCAGCGATCTCCATACTACGCTCTGGTTTTATTTTTCTTAGCTATTGTTGCATTTTTATACGCCTTGAACCTGTTCATAGATACCACAAAGATTACTTCAACAAACTACTTTATTGCATCAACGACAAGTGATACTGCTGTATACCCAATACCCACAGATAAGCATATCTTGCCGACTAAGGACCAAGAAAGAAACCCTGGCGAAACTTACTCTGAAGAAGAGTCAGAAGTATTAGTTCGTGAATATCTAGTTGATAGCCTTAAAGACTGTTTTTCAATGAACTACTTAAATGCAGCAACAGTACTGTCTAGGTGCAAGTCCAACCATTTGGACTCTGAAACAGACACCCAAGACATATTTATTGAGCTTCTAAGAGCAAGTAACTATATAAATATAATGAAGAAATACCAGACTTCTGCATTACTCCACGTAGACACAAGCTCTATTAAACTTTTGAACAAAGCAATAGCTCAGCGTGAAGCCGTACCTGGCAGCGGCGTTATGCGTAGCCGCGCTGTCTGGATTTACCAACTTAAGATGCATTATACGATGGAGAAAGTTTCTGTCTCTTCTCCCACCTTGTGGCAAGTTGAGATGATCAGAGAATCTGCTTTCAACAAAGAGTTCCCTGTTTCTATCTTCAAAATACGCGATATCGAGTGAGTGAACATGAAAAGTCAAAATAAAGAGCTTCAAGTTAACCCGAGAAACTTTCAACCGTCTTTGTTGCAAAAAAATTTACATAAATCACGCAAAGGAAAGTCAAAAACTAAAAAAGCGTTGGCAAAAGCTCCAAACTACTATAGAGACCTTTTTCAGCCAATTGAAGGGGTCTTTAGCCGACCTTCATTTGGCGAGTTTCAATTCACTTACTGTGGATACATGATAGCTAACCAGCGTGAGGGTGTTCTCAATATCTATGTACCACAAGAAACAGACTCCCCATTACTAGAGTCACTCGAATCATACGGGTTTTATCTATGTAAAAAGTACCCTATTTCTGTACCCAATAGCTCTAGATCCTCAAGACTTCTTATGAAGCGCTATCTTTCAGAAAAAGTATCAGATCAGCAAGCTGTGGAGACAATAATGCAGTTAAAGATCATGCTAAATGCAGCAATAAAAAAACAACAACAAAGTGAGGATTTAGATATATCGGCAATGCCTAGCCTCAGTCCTACAATATTTAAGTCACTAAAAGATATCGGTATAAATAAGCAATCAGAGTTAAGGAAGGCAGACTTAAATGTTTTGTTCCATAAGATCAAAAGTGGAAACTCGAAGAGCTATAAAGGGGTACGCTTGTTATTTCAGCTACATTGCTTAAGAGAGGATACTCAAGTTCCTTACTTATCTAACGATACCAAACAACGCTTAGTTGATTCTTATAATTTTTTCGCCAAAATTAGAGGATACGCCCCTCTGACTTATATGTTTTACAGCTAGAAAATAACCTTGCATTAGTTTCTTTCGACATGCAATTAAACCATCAGTTACAAGGTAACCAGTCGCTCATTAGGCCTCTATTTATTAGTTAGTTTCAAACAGCAATAGATGTTGAATGTATGTAATTCTCCACAAAACATATGGTGACGTTAGCTAGGTATCGTTCACCATACTACAAGTGCTGATTCCCTCATTAACTCTATATTTTAAATCCTTCGATTCTAGTTTCCTTTACCTCTACTGTTAGCTTGGGGTGTGGTAACTGTCCTCTAGCCAGCATTTGAATAGGATTTCCTGTTCGTTTTGTAGTGGTTTCTTTATTACTTTTTTCATACGCTACTTTGGGTGATATTGAAGACTCCCAGTAAAGAAGGTCTACTGGAAGAGCGCATAGAAATTGTAGAGGTTTCCGTGTCTTGAACTCACCGTGAACTAAGCGCCTTTGTGCATATGAGTAAATTAGATCCTTTTCTGCACGAGTGGTGGCCACATAGAATAGCCTAAGCTCTTCATGAACATTGTCTTTCTCATTACCTTTGAAGTGTGCTTCTTCTTCGCAGCCAATGACATATACACGCTTAAACTCTAAGCCCTTACTAGCGTGTTCTGTCATTAACTGAACCGCACTAGCCCCTTGCTCACCAGAATCCACCAGCATGTTAAGTTCTTTGATACAATCATGTAAGTGTCCATGAACCTCAGTGAAAGCAAAAAGGCGCTTTGTTAAGGTAATGACGTTTTGCTCTCTTTTATTAACTTCTGAGATTACTTCTGCTGTCATCTCTTGAGTTTTATACTTCTTCTTAGCGTTATCTATAATTTTGGGTTTGAACAGCTCGACCCAGATTTGATGCAAACCTTCCTCTAAGCCAGAAAGTACTTCTCCCCACTTATTTCTCAGTTCAGAATCACTAAGTTCATAGTTATTTATTTTTGCTAAGTCAGTGATTGAACCGCATTCGAACAATGCTTCTTTGATAATTGAGTGGCACTCCAACAAAGAGGCAAATCCAAGCTTTCTATCTTGAGATTTTACAGTTCCATACGTGGTCATGTACTTACAGTATTCAATAACTGTTAGGTTTTTATCAATGAGCTTTTGGCGCATAGTTACGCCCTTAGTTTTAAGGCTTGCTGCATCAATGACACGTGAAGCAGCCATAACATCCTTCTCATTAGCACAGAAACGTAGGAATGCACTCCAGTCCTTTACTTCTTTACTATCAAAGAAATCCTTGTCGCCAACAACTCGGTATTCTACCCCATGCTCAATAAGTTGAGCTTCAATTGGGTCTTTGATTACTTTTGAACGATACAGAATGGCAATTTCTTCTGGTTTTAATTCACCAGATTCGATAGCCTGTTTAATCTCATTGGCTGTCGTAATTGCCTCATCCTTGTCATTGGCAAATTGTCGGGCAATTGGCTTATCACCCTGAATATTTGCCATTGCTATCATATGTCCGTCTGTAACCTTTTGGTCTTCATGCATTAAGTCAGCAATAGCATTGGCCACATTTACAACTTGTTCAGTTGATCGAAAGTTCTCTCCCATCTGAACAATCTTCATGTCTCCGAATTCTTTTTGAGCATTTAGTAACTGACCGACATCTGCAGCCCTGAAAGCATAAATACTTTGTTTTTCATCACCAACCATAGTTAGGTTATTGCCTTGACCAACAATAAGTTTTAACAATAAGCCTTGGACTGGGTTAGCATCCTGATGCTCATCGGCAAGTACTGCTTTAAACTGGTTTTGCAACCAGGTTCTAAAACCTACATCATGTGTGAGAATTTTTACCGCATGGACGAGAATGTGGTCGTAATCAATAGCATTCAGCTCAATCATTCGTCTGTAGTAGACCTTCCAGATACAAACGCAATGGCTTAACAAGGCTTTCTCATCAAAAGTCAGATTTGGGTTGGTTTTGGACTGGTGCTCGAACTCAGACTTAGGACCACGACCATAGGACAAGGATAGCCCCATGAAGTTTTGAACATACTTTGCACCACCGTGCTCTTTTAAGAACTCATAGTCTGAG
This sequence comes from Vibrio sp. 779(2023), assembly GCF_033344285.1. Classification (NCBI taxonomy): domain Bacteria; kingdom Pseudomonadati; phylum Pseudomonadota; class Gammaproteobacteria; order Vibrionales; family Vibrionaceae; genus Vibrio; species Vibrio sp. 779(2023). The sequence goes on along the minus strand of NZ_JAWPOM010000008.1, from coordinate 220,874 downwards.
TTCGATAATGTTTTCTTAGCTGACTCATTTATTAGTGTAAGGGACTCAGTTTCATCCAAGATAACTAAGTCACTCGATGTATAACCGCACTTTACAAAATATGGGTGTTGCTTTTTGATGGCAGGTTTTATGACTTGGTTTAGTGCAAAGGAGTGCCAGTTACAGATAACAGCTTGATAAGCTTTGATACCTATACGTAAGTAAAGACGCTCTAACATTTCCGCAGCAGCTTTCTTGGTAAAGGTTATGGCACAAAGTCGACAGGGTTCCAAGCCTGACTCAATGAATGTCGCGGCCTTCTCCACAATAACGCGAGTCTTACCACTACCTGCCCCCGCATTAATCATGCAAGGTACTCCAGTCGTGTTGACTCCTTCATACTGACTCGCGGTTAATTTCATTCTCATCCCTCCCATTTAAGTGTTTATATATGGTATTTTAATTCAACCTCAAAGTCAACTTTAGTCTATTGTTTTTTGTTGCTAAATGATATATTTCATTTAACGGAGGATTGCGTCTATGTTTGAATTTTTGGGTGTAACAGCAGCTGACGGTCTTGAGCAACTTAAAGAACCGGAAAGGTCTTATTACGAATATGTAATAGAGCATGGCGACACGGGGCTGTACAAAGCCATGCCGTGGAAAAGTAAACGAGATTTACTTCTTACTTACAAAGGTGAGATTGAAGAGTGTACTTTAATCTCTAGCAAGCTAAACAATATACATCCTAAATACATACGTACAATCATGAGAAGCGAGAATGGTTGGCCAGGAGCTGACCAGAAAGCCAAGAACGGTTCTGGTGATTTAGGAATAATACAAGTTAACCCTAAGGTTTGGGATCAAGAGTTTCGTAAGCTTGGTGTGACTATAAACTGGGAAGACGTCAGAGATGATGTATGTGCAAATCTATTTATTGGTGGTGTCATTCTGGCCAGAAGATTAAACGCAACGAATGACATTTTTAAAGGCCTCGCTAACTACCATCGATATGCAACTTCAGACAATAAATATTTTCATTACTCGTACCGCCTGAAAGCAATGAAGCACTTTGCTGATATTGAATCTGAGTATGGTCGTTGGATTTCTCACCGAATACACGCAGTCAATAAACTAGGAGAATAGCCATGTGGGTCGCTATTGCAGAGAAGTCTTCTCAAGCTGAAAAGATCGCATCAGCTTTGAATCTTAGAAAGCAAGGTGGATTATATTCAGGCTTCTACAAAGGGCAAGAACTGATCCTTTGGTATGCCGCAGGTCACTTCCTCGAACTGTCTCCCCCTACAGAGCAAATACAGAACTTCAGTTGGAACGATCCTCGTACTCACGAACGCATCCCTCGCAAGGTTCCTTATAAAGTTTGTCCGGACATACCAGCTCGTGACGGATACCCGGCAAGAAAACCAGGAGAGCGAATCCAATTACTTAAACAGTATGTCGACAAAGCGACTTTAGTCATTGGTGCTACAGACCCAGACCGAGAAGGTGAAGTCATATACCGTAGCATTTTAGATTTCCTTAAATACGATGGCCCATTAAAACGAGTTTGGTTAACAAAGGGGTTATCCAAGGATGCAATACAAACCTCTTTCGATGAAATGGTCGATGCATCTCAATACTACGGCGAATATTTAGCTGGGTCTAGTCGTCGTATGGCAGATTACGCAGCCATGGTTCTAACTGCCACCTACACTTATTACTCAAGAAGGGGAATGCTTGGAAAGTACCTAGGCTCAGGGGATAAGAAAAGCTCAACGACATCTGTTGGTCGAGTTCAGTCGACTGTTGTAGGTTTTACTTACCATCGTCATCAAGAAAGAGCAAACTTTAAATCTGTAACTCACTTTCGTCCGGTACCGCTGATCAGGTGTAACGGCGCTGTAAGTTTTGAAGGCCGATACCTTCCAGAGATAAAAGACTCCGACTATGACTCCCCTATCCCTGGCGTAAAGTGGGATGAAAAAAATCTAGCATCCAAAATATCGCCTGATATGTCTGAGGAAGAAGTCGAGGAGTTAACCATAAACAATAGACCTAAACCTCTTTATATCGACAAATCTATTATGATGGATTTTACGGAAAGGCTTAAGCAAGCGAGCATATTGGATTTAGATATAAATGAAAGTATGGCGACTTCTGCCCCACCAAAGCCTTTATCACTGACCAAACTACAGAGTCTGATTAGCAACGCTAGTGCCACTGATGTCCTCAATGCAGCACAACGCCTATACGATTCTGGTTTTATCACTTACCCAAGAGGTGAAGAACAAGAGATTTCTGACAAAGATTACAATCCTAGGGATATTGCCGACAAATGTACTCAACTAGCAAAATGGGACCAATTTGGCCAAGCCGCCCTTAAAGTCGCTGCCATTCAAACGGGACAAGACGATACCTGCGCAAGTTTCAAACCAAGCTGCTATACGCCAGGAGATAAAATACACGATGCTCTAGCTCCTGTTGTTATACCTAAACCAGGAGAGCTACAGGGGCTAGCTCTTCAGGTCTTTGAAGAAATTACGTCGCATTACTTGCAAGCACATTTGCCTCCATCAAAATATTTAGTTCAAGAAGGGGTTTTAAAATTCGATACCCATGGGCTTTTTGGAGAACCGGTATCTAGTTTCAAGATCACAAAGCGATCTTGTATAGAAACTGGGTGGGAACATTACTTTAAAGGTAAAGAGACCGTCCAAACTATCAGCTTAAACGATTTAGACAAAAGCAATGTTTCAATTCCAGATGTTGAGCTAAAGGAGTCTACTACAACTAAGCCCCCTCTCTTCACTGAGGCCTCACTACTTTTTGCGATGTACCATGCGGCAAAATTCGAGCCTAATCCTATTCTTAGGAATTCACTCAAAGAATCAAAAGGCATTGGGACACCAGCTACTAGGCCAACTCAAATCGCAACTATCTTAATGCGTGAGTTCGTAGCGTATACTAGCAAGGGTAAAAACCCTTCGATTGATATCACCCCAAAAGGGATTGAATTGTATAAGGCACTACCTGATTCATATAAAAGCCCTGGTACTACTGCCAAATGGGAACTCAAACTTTCTGACATGAGTAAACTCCCTCAACGAGAAGCAGAAGCAGCGTCTCTGGAATTTATAAACACTCAAATTGAAAATACTGAAAAGCTAATAGGTTTCCTGAATAAAAACCTGTTTGATAAAACACCAAGAGACGGTGTGAATCCTAACATGCCACTTTCAAACCAAACCAAAGATAAACTTCAGAAGCGTTGTAAAGGGCTCGGACTACCAATGCCCAGACAGGCCTTAGCAAGTGAGGCTAAAGCGAGGCAATGGCTACGAGAGCACCCTTGGTTGGTAACTGACGCTATGCGAAGAAAGATTTCACAAATATGCTCTTTCAAAAAGATCCAGCCGCCAGCGCTTAAAATGACTGACTTTGGTAAAGCTCTAGAATTTATAAAAGCTCACGAAGATGATGTCCCAAGTACTCCATCTAAAAAGTTTCTTGATTACGCAAAACAGTTGGAATCGAAGACTGGCCTGAAAATTCCTTCTCAAGCGATTAGTAACGCCAAATTACTATCTAAATATGTAGAAGAGGCAAAACGTATTAAGAAACCAAGTAAAAAGACTATTGCTGCTATTAACGAGCTGGCCAAAAAGCTAAACGTTAGGGTTCCTGCTAGTGAATTAGAAAATGACGAAAGAGCAAAAAACATACTTAGCCGTATGAAAGCAATGATTGCTACAGCATCAAAATAAGGGGTTCAAGTAGATATGATGAATGATATTCTCGAAAAGTATAATATTCTCGAAAAGTATAAACAGGCGTTCCTAACTTCTGACTTTTATAATGACCAAAAAGTTTTAGCACCGGATGATTTAGTCCCGATGATAAGAGGGTTTCTCCATGCTAATGGGGAAGATTTATTAGTGGACAATCACACTAATATCTCTGCGTTCGCCAAGTCAGTCTTTGCGGAGACCAACCAGGAAAAGTTCGAAAGCTTCTTAACCGAACTAAAGTTACTTGTAGACGAGCTTAATTTAGACTTTAGAGGTTCTGCCGACATACCTAACTATGACAATCTCTCTATTACGCTTAGCTTCGACACAGCAAGCGAAGACCAGATTGATAGATTGATCCGTTTCGTCAGAAATAACCTCACGAATAATTTCCGAGCATCAGGCCAATACCCTTTAGCTGTATGGAAAGCTTTCATTATCTCCTCAGATTGCTGGTCGGTAGAGTTCCGATTCTCACCGAGATGGGAATTTAAAGAAGATATCCAAGGATAGAAGATTTAGAGTTAATGGTGTTAAATGCTGGAGGACATTATCAGTATTGGCAAATCAACTAACTAGGAAGATCTATGCACAAGGTGACTACGATATTAAAAACAAACATTGGGAACGTGGAAGGTTACTTAGATGAGAGCGGTAGCCTGTTTATTCTGAACCCGGCTAAGATTGAAAATCGCAAGCTTGCTCACTTCCTCCCAACACCTTCGCAACGTTCAAAAGATGATGTGGAACAAAACCCGAATAACTACCTAAAGGTCGAGGAACCGAGTGAGTTCGCAGGGGTTTGGGAAGTGAGTGGACCAAATGTAGGAAAAGGGGATGCGTTAAGAACTTATCCTTTTATGTTTAAAAGAGTGAGCCCCCCATCTGAAGGTAGTTAATACGGCACAACTATATTTTGGGTGGTTTCTTAATTGTCAAGATAAATATTTTTAGGTGCGGTTATTTCTAAATCGAATTAACAAACCGTAATTTGGACTTATAGACAGGGTCTTATTCAGTTAGTTAGTGTTCACTGACTGATATTTTGAATTTTGCTTTTTATCCACAAATGATCCTCGAACTGCACCTTGATAAACTTTTTTTATCGCACTATCTTGATACCCGTGAGCTCAAGTAGTTCAGTGCATGGAAGCAAATAGTAGCTGTGCTTAGTTTCTTTCGTGATATTAAACTGGAGCTCAAAATCACTTAAACCCCACCATAGGCAGGGTTTAAGAGAGAAGCCAAATCGAGTAGCTGCAACTACTCATTATGGCTGCTGGGTATCATTCTCGACACCTGACACACGAGACTATAGATCACCAGTAGCCTATTTGGCAATTTTCTTGTTCAATAGTTAATGGTGATTAATATGTACCCACAAAGGTTTATCTATCTGATTATGAGAGTATGGAAAGCAATGGTCTCGGTATTCAAACTCAATCCACACATATGTATCAAAGGGTTAATGTATCTAGTCGAGTTTTTTAGAGACTAAACCATTTGTATGTACACACTTCTTAAGGTGTGTACATTATTTAGACAAAAATGTTAAGTCCGTGTGCTCTAACTTCTTATACACATTTGGGTATTGGGCTCGAGAAATCTTTAAGTTTAAAAGACCTTGGGCTATTTCATCACTTTTAAATTCGGAGAGGTCAAGTTTGCTTTGCAAATATCTACCATAATCAAACATTCTATTTACCTTAGCTTGTAATACTCCCAGCTCAACTAGTTGATATTCCGCATCTTCTCTCCAACTAGGCCTACGGCTCGACTGCTTATTCTCATATTCATTTTCTACTCTAGCGGATAAGTACTGAGTCTTACTTAGTATTTTTGCCATTACCAGAACAACATCTATGTCTGCGTTTTCCATGCATTTTGTGAATATGGCTGTTGTATTGGCCAAATCTAGTTTCGGTGGTACAGGCTTCTTACCTGTTCTTTTCGGCATACCTTTCCAAAATTCAATTGATTCGGTGTAGAAGCTAGCCATCTCAGTTGTGTATTTAGTTAAGTCAGACAGAGTTTGAGGTAACAATGCTCTTGCTGCTAAAAGTTGGCTCTCTTGTCGCTGAACAACAAAGATTGAAACTTTTCTGTTACGCGGGGCAGATTGCTACGTGACACTATAGCAAAGAACTGACAATAAAGATCAAAACTCAATTTCACTCAATAGGCCAACTCAAAGCAAGAAGTAACAATAAAGTTCGAAACTTTTCGACGCTTTTTGTCATAGTTTGTCTTTTGCTGTAGCAAGCTTTTGCCCCTTTCCTTCTTAGAGAAAAAACCGTTCAAATACTGTTAATTAGATTTTCCCTACGAAAACTAATCTGGATGGTCGGTTCGAGCGTTTAAAAACAGAAGCCAGTGAAAGGAAAATTCTCACTGGCTTTGTCGTAGTATTGTGGTTCGAAATACACCTGACTTGTAATAGTTGGCGTCTTTAGCATTAGGTCTGGCTATCGTTTTGTATCTTTGTTCCAAGCGACTTTTTGCCAAGCTCCTCCCTCACGCCACACAATCCCCTCAGAACGACGCCAACAAGACTCATCATTGTTTCCGTTAGGCCACGTGTTTCGCTCCGCAATCATTACCCACATTGGTTCTATGTCAAACTTGCTAACATAGTCATGAAGAGTTTCATCATCAATAACTACTGCAGTTTGATGCTCAAAAGGCTCTTGAGCTTGTATTACAACATCACCATGTATGTTTAACCATTTGCTTGGCTCACTTTGAGACAACGAAAGTTCAAGTTCATCGGCAAACCATTTTTGTGGCATATAATTCGAAAAACCATCAGGAAGAGATTTGTCTAAATGACTTTCCCAATGGTAGTTAACTGTAGGTATTGCAAATGTACATTCTTCAGGCCCGTTCCAAAGAGAGTCTGAAAACTTTTCAGATTCCCACGTATTGCGCCAATATGCTTCGCGAAGGTACGGACCGTCAGTAAACTCCCTCGGTTTAAAAGAGTCAACATCAATACTTTCATTCTCTCTAAGAAACTCGGCTAGCTTTCTCACACTTCCTTTTTTAAGAAATACGCAATAAAGGAATCTGAATTCTTCATATCGCATTCCATGCATGCCGACTCTACGACCTTGATATTTTTCGCTAGAACAATTGAATTCATACAGCACACTCCACGCCTTATTATTTTCATCAATCCTAGAGAGCTTCTCAATCATCGTCAGCGTCGGATCTTCTTCAAAAGGCCACTGCTTCAAATTCTCTTCTGTAACTTCGGGAAGCTCGATAATTGGCTCTACCATCCATTTTTCAAGGTGGAGGTCTTGTTTTACGGGAGGTAATATAGTTGGTTCAATATTTCGTCGAAAGTCATGATGGCTATATCGATAAATACACGGCTTTTCAGCTCCCCATCCGCCTTCAAGAAACCAGTAGTTGTCAGCTAATCGGGCTTGAATTTCGTCTAAAGCAATTCTTTGGTATTTTTTACCTATCCGCTCTAGGTCATTTTCATGTCTTGAGTTACTAGTACCATATCCATCTCTAGGAAAAAGATCTGAGTTCCAACCAAGTTCATAGGCTCTTTTAGTGATCCATAATCTGCATTGTTGTATATCAACCGAATCAAACTCCTCGTAGCCACCATCACGAAGGTAGTCCAACGAAAGTCTTTTCCTCTCGTCTTCACTTAATAAGCTTTCTAAGCGGTGGCGAGCATTAACTATTGCTTCTTCTAGAGCTGTAGCTTCCGTTTTGACAGCCTCATTCTCTGGTTGAGCAAAAAATATAGCTTGAAAATAATTGGGACTGGATGCTTTTTCAAACTCCTCTAGAGCGTCGACGCGCTCAGTGAAGGGATGTATCACTTCCTCTAAAAAAACTCGCTTTAGTTCTTTCTTCGAAACTGGTTTTGGACTACTAAGGGGAGTAGTTAAAAAATTTCGCACACGACCTGGGATACTGTATTTCCCATAGTCCCCCCACTCACTTGAAGCAGAACTAAATATTTCTTTGCCTCCTCTTTCTTCAGCAATTTTCTCTACTTCATCTTCAGTCAGACCAAATATTGGAGGTTCAGAGCCTAGAGGGTGATAGCAGTCTTCTAGGTTAATACCTTCACTCAATGCGTGCTTGCTATTTGCAAGTTCAATTATCCCCAATGCATAGTCTCTAGTAAGTAGTGCTACCGGTGGCTGTTTGTCTGCAAAAACTTTGGCGAAGACTTCATGCGAGTAAACATTTAGACGTTCAGAGCTTTGATCGATGCAACAAGCTCCAAAGGCTGCTGCATAGAGTCGCTCTATAACATACGGATCATCGCAATCGTGCAACTTTTCGAGCAGGAAGGTAAATATGTTTGAGTTTACTAAAAATAGCGTCGTTAGTGCTTTGGTCGCTTGGTCACGCAATGTCTGGTTAGACGAAGATAAGGACCATACCAAAACTAATGACGCTAACTCCAAATGTTTTAAATCTGCAGTGCGACTATGCTTTGATAACGCCCATGAGACAATTCTTTCAACTTGATTGAGTTCTTCTCGCGACGCCCAATTAATCCAACGTGTCCAATGACTATCTCTTTCTGGCATTTGCCATTGCTTCAGACGTTCATGAAGGCGAAGAGCGTTAAAAGGATGGTCAATAGTCATTGAAACTTCCAAGAGTAACCCTAGAGGCTCAACATTGTAGCCATCTAATCGGTTCAGTAATTCTCGCGAGTCATTCGAAAAGGCATCTGCACTCCTCCACTTGAAGCTTTCCGCAAAGCTCTCCTGCAGTGACTGTTCTCTTTCCCAATGTAATTCCCAATCGGGTAGAGTTTTAGCAAATTCTACCCCGAGTTTCTCTGGGTAGATTGTGGATAGAGCGCTAATCAATCCTGTATATTGATAGTGAAGACCATGGTCTGGCTTCCCATCATAAAATAGGAAATTCAGAGGAAAGCCCGCATCGAAAGCCGTATTTAACTGTTCCCTAGACACTTTCGAAAGCAAGGATGTCGCCATGAGGTGATCTTGGAACCTCTGAAATGAGAAGCGCACTAGTTCTGATGGGGGATTAAAGGGATCATAACATTCCGAATAAGGAGGCGGGTCGCGTCTGAATAAACTTGTTTCTATTAACACCTGTAGCCAAGTTTTTCCTTCTGGCGCAGTTCTACCCTTAAAGCTCTCGTCTGCAATTGCTATCGCATCTTCGACTTCTATGAAATCGCAACCATTCATAGCCATCATACTAGCGACTTGAACAACACATTTTTTAATGGAATTTGAAATGGTAGCTGAGTTTGCTGTTTGTATCCCAGTGCGCCAACTCAACGCATCGAGATACAGGGCCATAGTTTGTGATATTCCGTTCAACCCGCGAGGAAATTCCGTAAGTCCTTTAGCATGCAAAGCCTCACTAGTCGTTTTTAGGAATAATGGATTGTTGAATTCTGGCGATAACCATGGTGTATTGGGCCGAGCTATGCCTTTGGTATCAAGGTATCGAATTGCTGCACGTTCCATCTCCTCCGGAGTGGAAAACCCATTTATCCGATATTTAGGAAGTTTTTCGAGCAAACTATCCGGAACCGCATAAGGAAGATACTCATCACGACAAGAGAAAACTGCTGATAGGTAAGGGTATTTTTGAATCGCGTTAACTATTTCCGGGAGATTACACTTCCAGTAATGTGCACCAACACCCTCGTTGATTGCGTCAAAGAGCAGAATGGTCCGCTCACCTTTACGTTCGCCAGCTGTATTCAGGGGGCCCAAAACATCATCGACTGTTCTACCCTCTAGACCACAAATTCCGCCGAATTGCTCCCAAAATACTGACGTCGAGAAACTCTGGCCTAACACTAGGACTGTTGGTAATCCTGCACTAGTTCGCTGCTCTGCAACTTGCCCTAGAATATGAGACTTTCCCGCACCTGCAGGTCCATAAATTAGAGCGCAGCGTAATGACTCTGCTATAAAGTTAGAATTTCTTAGAATTTCTCTTAATGAAAAGCAAGAGGATGAAAGCTCTTGGAGACGTATACGCACATTTTCAAGTTTGCTTTTATCATCCTCTATCAATATACCTTTATCTACCGAAGCGTACTGTCTTTCAAGTTTCCAAACAGCGTCTTGAAGCCGATCTAAAATACTCGTTGCTACCTCAATGTTCCATTCTTCATTTAAGTCGTGTGTAAACGAACCTTTAAGCTGAACAAGTTCCTGCCATGTCTCATTTGCAATTAAAAGTGTGTCGGCATCTGATGCAAGATCTGCTGAAGAGAACTCTATAGTGGGAACTCTTGATTCCTCAAGCTCATTGAATGCGCCTATCAACTGCTCAGTCGTGCTTGGACCTCGAGCTATGGTGTCAAACAAAGATTCAACCGAGACTTCTACGTGATCGTGAGGATTGAAACGGTCATCTAACGCTCGTTTCGCAGTATTAACTTGGTCTTCAAACCAAGAATCGTTTAGTACATCACCTCCAAACCAAAACTTGATCAATGCGGCATTCTCTTTTCGAAGGAGCATTTCTTTTAGAGTAGTTTCGGACCAAAGCTCGAATTCAATGTCAATTGACTTTTCTTCTGCCCAACCTTTCCACTTATTTACTCGCTCATCCCACTTTTCTCGCTGAGATTTACCTTTCGTCCCTCTAGGTGGAGTTAAGTCTTTTGGTATTGCGAAAATATAAGTTTGAAGTTCAGGGTGTACCTTTAACGCTTGTTCTACCGACTCATCCATTTGACTCCATTGGGAGTCACCAATCGAAGTGAAATACTTTGCTTGATAACCAATTTTCCTTCCATTGTTTAGAATCCAAAGAGCCTCTACACCTCCATCTCCTCCACAACCATCATTCGGTTGGAATTCAAGACCATTTTTAGGGTTCTCTCGACGAGCAAGCACACAAATTAGATCTTCAAAGGACTCTCTAGGCCCTTTGTTGAACGCATTTATAGAAGAAAAATCAATCAAGTTTGTATGTCCTTTTCCTGTCTGGAAGGTTGCGAAATTGGGGTTTGAAAGATAACAACTAGGAAAGAATAATATATCAAACAACTAGAATACTTTGTTGACGTAATTCAAACATCCAATCAATGACTTACACCTCATTAATAGGAGTAAAACTCAGGTCTAACCGTCTTGACTCGTTTATGCCCCAAAGCTTGCCAGCCAAAGATTTAGGACAAATTTCTTTTGTCATAAATTGACCAACTTTTTCTAGTGGATGATTATGTACTTAGTTTGATACGAAGTTGTAGCTCGATTCAGAAACGGTAAGTCCAATTATTTTGTATATGGAGACAAAGTGAAACAGTTAAAAGTAAACACGCTTCATGAACTGCAAGAGTTAATTGCCACGTATGGCGAGGCGGTACTTTTCAGGGGGCAGCTTGAACATTACGGTGAGCCTAGTCATCCTTCTGTTATAGCCTCATTTGACCGCAGAGTTTGCGTTCCTTCTGAAGCCGTAAAGTGGATGAGTTATGCCAGTAAAGTTCTTGAGGTCCTTATTGGTGACCATGTTAAAGATATTAGTTATGTACAAGCACTTTTACAGCATTATGGATGGAGATCATTTTATATTGATTGCTCATCCAGCCCAGCCGTGAGCGCATGGTTTGCTAGTCATAAGTACACTGAGTCACTAGGCATCGATATGTGTGAAGATTGTGGTGAAAACTTTCTCTGGGAGCGCAAGAAGTTTGCGCAGTATAATTTTGAAGAGGGTGACGGGCATCTTTATATAATTGATAAATCAATCGCAAAAGAAGTAGGACTTGTAGATTTGTCTACATTAACACTTAGTGGAACTTTTCTCCGAACAGATGCGCAAAAAGCATGGCTGTTAGGACCGACTTTAGGGAAACCGATACCCAAGGAGTGTTTTGTTGCTCATATTACAGCGAGTAGGAGCATCTTTCGGGACTATGCAAGCTTACACGATTTAACAAACACTGATTCTTTGTTTCCGCCAGCTTCAAAAGATCCAATTTTGAAAGCACTACTAGAGTTGCCGTGGCGAGAAATAAAGTCGCTCCGTGATCCAGAGTTTTCGGTTCCAGTCTTTCAGCGAGCACTTGAATTGCCAGAATATCAAAACAGTTTTGAAAAAATCGCTTCACCTACAACTGCTTTTTACCGAGGTCAGACGATAAGTGAAATGTTCGATTCATTAGAGTCTCGCTATGGATTACTGACTGGTGGTGAAATTATTTCTGCATCAGAATTAATTCTTTTCGGAAGTGCTGATACAAACACACCATTGAATTTTCCTAAAATCGAAAAAAAGCTTGAAGGGAATAACTACCTAGCATTTGAAATAGATGAAATCGTTAAACATCCTAATGTGGGAGATAACATTATTTATCAAAAAGGGGTTGGTATAATTTCTCACTCATCGGAACTTTTTGAAGTTTGCGCATTAGTCGTTATGCATCCTGGTATTGAAATGACCAATGCTGGATTTAGTCCAGGCTGGTTCTATCGTAGAAAGTCGAGTGGTTTATGGGAACGGGAATATCATGAATATGAATGCGACTGTGGTAACGAGAATATACATAATCGTAATATTTCTGCACTGCACATCGCTGAAGAGCTTTTAACGTTGTAAGGGGAATAGTTTACATGGACCATGAAATTACCAATTACGTAATGGCTTATTAAAGTTCGCCACGAGTATCGAGTTTTCCCTACATGAAGTAATTCGTGGTTTGCTAAATTAAGTAAATACTCTAAATTGATTCTGTCCAAAAACGATTCTGAGATTAAATATCCTTTATAAGGAGCAGTGCTTATCCTGTAAGCACTGCTCCTTATAAAGTTTCAATCTTTAATGTAAAAGTGGCGAACTTTATCGTCAGAGTTTCGATCTTTGTTGTCCACCGACATCTCTCGATTCTTTTCTTCGTGATATTTAGCCGCATAAACCGCCAATAAGCTTGCTGTAAAAGCAATCATTGCTGCATTCAGAGTTTGCCAATGAGACCAAACTTCTTGGACATATGACCAATTTCCACCACCATCAAACCATGGCTTTAATATCATCATCACGAAATACACCCCAATCAAAATACAACCAAAGGTAGAAAAGTATACTCTTACAAAAGTATCCAAGAGAGTTTTGGGAGACCCCATTCTTTTCTGTATTGAGCTAAGAAATTCAGTACTGATACCGATAACTTTGCGAAGATAATTGGCCCCATCACGAAGCTTCTCTACCCCAGATAGTTCTTTATCCATGTTGTACCACTCCTAGTAAACAATTTTTTAAAGCTTAAGGTTACCAAATTGTACTCGTTTCTATGCATAATGAGCGCGATACTCAACCACAGTCAACTAAGAGGTTCATAGTTTCGTGTCTATGCTCTAGATAGCCGATTAGGTTGAGGAGCTCTCGGAAGGAATTAGACCAAGCGTAAGTAGTAAGCTTACGCTTGTTAGAAGAGTTCTTAGTGAGGATTAGAGACGTTCTTGGTCAATGAGTTGCTCTAACGTATTTCAAATGTATTCCCGTAGGAGTGATATTGGTTAAATCTCGGCTATATACATACCCATACTTTTGTAAGAGATCAATTGAGTGATACGTCCAGCCAGCGGCAAAGGCTACACCAGCCAAGGCAAAATAAACACAGATTTTATTAGCTAGCTGCATTGCACTTTGAGAGTAAATTTCATTGATTTTTTTCCCGCACAACATAGCTTTTGGGGCCATAAAAAAAATACAACCTAACGCCCCTAATAATCCAATCGGCACCCACAGAGTTAGAACGGATAGCTGAACAGTGTCTGCTTTATTCAGTAGTTCAAGATAGTCTCTATAGACTACATAAGATGGATAGCCCCAACAAATTATCCCAAACAAAAGAACAAAGATACCAGCCAAACGTAATCTTGTTTTATGTGACATTCTCAAGCATCCTTACGACTTGATTAGAAACTTTGTATTCACCCCAAACAACCTCAATTAAGACATATGTTGCTGTAACAAATAGCGCACCAACCATTACGGGAGCTCCCAGAGCTGCCGTAGCAAATAACAGAACTTCACCAGCTGCTGTTTGCAACATGAATTTGAACATATCGGCACCTACATTGCCAAACCAATCCACTAAGTGATAGTCGTCTTTAAAAACTAAGTCGCTGGTGGCTAGACTAGCGGACACCACAAAGGTTAAGGCACCCGCACCTTTGAAGTTTGCAGTTCTAGATTGAGGACTAAAGCCTGCTTGCACCGACTTAAATGAATTTAGAGGGTACTTCTTACCATTCATATTAAGCCGAGTACCATTGACAAACGCATGCCGTAGCACTTTGCCATTCTCGTTTGTCCCTGAAAATGCGACAAATAATTTACCTCGGCTTTCTACCAAATCAGCTTTAACGCCTAGATCGCCAAACTGTTTAGCAATTGATATCGCATTAAACATAGGCTCTGTGTGATTGAACCAAGACTTAACGGTGTTAATGCTCAAGGCGATAGCAGCGACATCCTTACCAGACTCCAGCCAAACGTTATGTAATATTTTATGTGCATCCTCTAAATCTGTAATTAACACATGCTGGTGGTTTTTAGCCATTTCATCCCCAAGTGAACACTGTAATCCTATTGAGTCACTGAGAAGCTGAGGAGCATTCAATCCTAGAGAAGTAGGTCCTAACCCTGCTTTTTCTCTATCTCTAAGAACCCTCTCACGATTTTCCATCGCTTGCTGAAGGAGTTAATTCAGCTCTACGCTCTCGTTGCTGACGAGCGAAGAGCTCTTTTGTGGTTTCCGGCTTTCTTCTGGGGTAACAGGGGCAGATTCATATCTCATAGGATCATACTTACACTATAAAAATATGATTATATCAATATTTTCAATACGTTATCATTATCAACAATGCCGATCTACGCTTTAACTGCCAGAAAAGCCATTATGGCTAGTTAAATGTTCACATTGAAACCTAAATCACATCAACTTGAACTCAAGTAGAAAGCTTTTAAAGAATAGTTCCCAAATTGGTATGTAATTTATGATATCGATACTATTCATCTCAGACCACTGAGTTGCTTTAATGTGAACTGGAAACAGCATCAAAACTTTACTATTAAAACTAAGAGTCTATTGTAAGGCTTCCAGACCTTTTATTAACTTATAACTAGGTACTTATAAATAATGAAGATTCTCAGCTTTATAACCAAAATCTTTATAAGAGAAAATCAATTAAGTTCCCAAAAGTTTTCAGCTTCACGTGACTTGAATGAACTTGCATTCCGTGCCCAGCAAAACTATCGAGCTAATCCGGATAAGCTCGCAAATAGAAGAAATATAACAGCAATTGTGAACGCATTTCATGCACTCCATTCAAACTTAGCAGCTCAGCCTCACGACAATTATTTCTTTGGTAATTTAATCAAAGACCATAAAAATGGTTATACCAGCATGGATACAGCAGTCAGTTTAACTCTTGACCTTATCAATGAACCTAAAGCACTTTTCTCATCACAATGTGAATATTTTTCAAGGAACTTAGAAGTCATCCTAAGAGATTACTCATTCACAAGTCCACCTGAGAAAATTATATCCCCTTACCTAAACGAAATAAGTGATGTGGCATACGGAGGCATTTAACATCTCCCTAGGCTAACTATAAGCTAAATTGCTTGCATGTAGATGGTGTAGTCGGAACTATTCCCTCATCTCTAATTTCCCGACATAGTTCCTCTACACCTTTAACAAACGCCATGTACCACCCTGAGCCATTATTAAACAGTTTGCTAAGTGTAGTAATCGCTGTAAAACACAGATTCTGCGCCTTGGTGGGCTAAATGCCAGTTTTTCCAATGCTCCCTTTCGGCTTCAACTTGTTCTCTATCTACAACCCTAGGGAGCAACAACTCGATGCCTCCCCTTTCTTCATGGGATATTACGCAGTTATGGCAATTCTCGACTATCATTCGGTTAATTTTATGTGTTTGGTCTCGCGTAAGTTTTGTACCTCTTGGAATTGGAGGAGAAACTCCAACTTGTGTATACAGCAAATGCCTTGGTCCCAGTGGTAAAATGACCTCACTGTTTGGATTTGCCCAGCCACCATTAAAATCATAATTTTTGCTATCTTCATAATTTAACCGTACCACTGGATTGTCTGACGTATACCAACTCATCCCCTCAGCAGGAAGGAGTATGGTCCACTTGTTTCTATGTAGTTGATCAGCAACAGTGGTAAGGACATGTTTTATAGACCACAACCAAGAAGCTCTTCCAACCAAAGATGTAACTTTTACTACAAACTCACCCTTAGCATTGTCTATGATCTCCACTCTTAAGGGTAAGCTATCATGGTAACGAGCCTTCCCATCAGGCTTATAACCCGGAGGTATTTTTGATTTAACCTCTTTAAGGACATCTTTGACCACTTCATTAAGTGCCACTTCATTGAAACGCTCTAAATGCTCTAGGTAACGCTTTGGAGTCCGTAAGTCCTGAAGTGCAACGAAGTTAGCTAATTTCTTATAATCATTCCTTGTAAGCTTCTCATTGCGAGCTACTTTCTCAATCGACTTACTGGCAGGAAATTCATACTTAGAATCGAACCAATTTTCTAATATATCATCTGGGCTACCGTTTTGAGTGTTTACATACAAATATTTATGGTAACCGATCGCTGATGGATAGTAGTCCTTCCATAATGGCACATTCTCGTG
Organism: Vibrio sp. 779(2023); assembly: GCF_033344285.1. Lineage (NCBI taxonomy): Bacteria > Pseudomonadati > Pseudomonadota > Gammaproteobacteria > Vibrionales > Vibrionaceae > Vibrio > Vibrio sp. 779(2023). Next base: position 204,444 of record NZ_JAWPOM010000008.1, on the reverse strand, counting down.
TTGAACAACTTTCCTATAGTGGAATACCTTACCCTGCTCGTTGCACCAATTTTTTAGATACATCTCAGGTAAAAAGTGATTGTCTTTTTTTACACTCAATGAAGCCTCCATTTTCTCTTTTAACGCTGCATTATGGTGCTACAAAACCTTACCGTACCACCGGGCTTATACCTTACTACTCGAATCTATAGTGCAATTACAGTGTCTCTCCATGCTCATGAATCGTATACTCAAAAACCTATGGTTCACAGATGTGCACCAGGCCATCTAACCATCCCAATAGCTCATGCTCTTCCTTACATTGCACCAGTACATAGCTGGATATATAATTACTGTATATACATACAGCAGTCAGACGTGTTTTTAAAATGGGTGTTTTACAAATATTTGATCAGTCAATAAATTGCGGCATAACAGGCTTTGAAGACCCAACAAGCGGGAGTGTCCGTAAATCCCTGTCATTGTCAAAACAGCTAGTTCATCATCCTAGCGCAACCAAATTAACTGTTGCTCATCAAGATGTACCTTACTTCGGTATTTCAGATGGCGATTACCTGCTTGTTGACTCAAGCCTTCAACCTGAAGCAAACGACTGTATTTTGGTTGAATACCTTGGCGAAAACGCTCTTGTGTCATTTCAAGAGATACAAAAGCAAGAAGATATTGTAGTTCAAGGCGTTGTATCTGCTCGTTTTCATTGGTACAGAAAAGGCTATTCGATACCTATTCATAACTCATTGAAAGAGTTCGACCTTCATGAGTTATTAATACCTCCTGAGCAACAACATACATGTGTATTGATGCGTGCAAACGGTAAGTCTATGTTACCAATCATTGATAACGGAGATTTGCTACTCCTTAACCGCAGCCTCTCATTTAAAGAAGATCATCCCGTTATCATGGCTTTAAATGGTGAATTGGTATGTAAGAGGTTGAACAAAAGACTGAAAAAAGCATACAGCGACAACCCAAAGTTCAGATCTGTTTATCTATCATCAAGTGACGAAATTCGCATTTACGGCTGTGTCTCTATGGCTATCCGAATTTACCGGAGAGAACTTCGTGGCCGATAAATCATTCGCACTAATAGACGGAACAGGATTTTATGCGCACAGTAGTGCTCAATTTCATCCTGGTTTAAAAGGGAAACCAGTACTCGTGTCAGCAGGCCAAGGTATTAGTATTGCCGGAGCAAATATAAAGGAATTTGGGATACCCAAGTTCTCTCCTATTTGGGAAATCGACTCTAAAGTTGCCATGCATCATGGCGCAATATTTAAGTGTAATTTTAATACCTTAGGGCAGATATCTAGGAACTTTAAGCAATCACTTATAGATGTTTCCGAGGGGCTACCCATTTTTCATTACAGCGTCGATGAATCTTGGGTGGAGACTACGGAGCTACTGAAGAATGGCATTGACCTGGAACGCGAAGCTTGGCGTTGGCGTGAACACATTTGGAAAACAACGGGTGTTCCTACAGGAGTCGGGATTGGTCCTAGTTTAACTCTTTCAAAACTGGCTTCGTTTGCAGCCAAAAAACTTCAGGGTAGTAACGGTGTATTTGTCATTAGTAAAGACAATTTGATTCAGACATTAGAAAAGGTACCTGTTTCAGAGGTTTGGAACGTAGGCAGGAAGCTATCTAAACACTTTTCTCATATGGGCATTTATAGCGCGTTAGATTTAGCTCGCCAAGATCCTAAAAAAATGCAAAAAGCCTTTTCGATTTCCGTCGCCAACACGATCCATGAGTTAAATGCCACACCTGTCTACAATTGGAACGACACACGACCTAAGAAGCAACGAATTTGGTCCACCAGCTCATACCGGGACCGTTTACAATCAAGGGAGTCCATAATGTCGGAATTATCTCTTCACCTTGCAGAGGCATTTTTTAAATTACGAGCGCAAAAATCAGAAGCCCTGGCTATAACAGCATTTGTGTCCACATCCATACATGACGATCCTCAGGAGCAGTTTAAGGCTAGCCGGAGCATACACTTCAGTTACGGTGTATGCGATACCTCTGTAGGTCTAAAGACTTTGAGAGCTATTCAGGGTGACCTTATTCCTACTCAACCGACAAAAACGCGCATTTATAAGGTTGGAGTTGGCCTTACTAGTTTAATCGACGCAGAACACAAGCAAGCAGATCTATTTGAACCAGAGGTTAATAACCATAAATTAAGCAAAGCAATCGACTGCATTAATTCGCGCTTTGGGAAAGGGACAATAGAATTTGGAGCACGTACAAAGCGGTACTCAGAGCGACCAGGGAATGTAAAGTTGCTAGAGCTGGAGAATTATTTCAGCGATTTTAATGAGCTACTTGAGGTTAAGTGTATTTGAATGTATTGGGTTGTGTGAATTAGTGAGAATGCAATCTGTCAGTTTGGTCTCCTGAGGGAGATAAAATCTGAAAAATCTGAAAAATCTGAAAAATCTGAAAAATCTGAAAAATCTGACAGATTGTTTATATTGCTATAGGAGAGGAATAAAGTTTCATACTAATTCCTACTACAAAGTCTGAGTCACGCTACAACTTAGTAATAAAGTATCATAATGGTTGTCTTGAGCATCCACAGATTGAGCGGTCCCATTTAAACACGTTTCTGGACAGAAGTTTGCCAGTGATTTTACTAAATTAGTAATTCATGAATAACTTTATGTATCGAAAAGCCGCTTAGTGAAGTGTCCAGTCTGGCTGGAGCAGATTAGTCGAGCAGTTCATCCTTTTCTTTCGCTTGAAGTTGCGTCTGATATTCTTTGAAAGTGGTGAGATTACCGATAATCCCCGCGAGCGGGGTTCTCAAATCATGAGATACGGAAAGCAAAATTTGGTGGCGCAGTTGAACTTGTTCTAGCGCATTTTGTTGGCGTCGATATCGCTCAGCGAGCTGACTGGTAGTAAAGGCAACCACAATAAAAACAAGTAAGTTGATGATGTCATCTAAGTGGAACATCTGAAGCGAATATCGAGGCGTGGTAAAGAGGAAGTTAAAACTGACGGCTTCGGCAATCGCAGCCACATAAGCTATTTGTGAGTGACATTGAAGGGCAATCACAACGATAGAAAGCTGGAGTATCAGCAACACCGCAATGGTTGAGCCTAACCAGTGATCAAGTCCTAAAGATACGACAAGTGCAAGAACAAACACCGATGCCGATAAGAGATAACGCTTCTGTAGCCAACTCATTGCCATATAAGTCATTTGAAAGAAAATCTTAACAGCGACTCTATCAGATGCGCAGTCAGGGTTCGCGTAAAAAAAGCGTAAAAAAATGGCGAAATCTAGAGGCGTTATATCCAATCAGAGGAAGTCACAAACAGCATCATAACTTCCTCGACTTATGTATTGGTTAAGGTTTTGCAGAGCCTTCATCAACCCACTTCATGTTCAGATCTCTCTGCGGGAAAGGGATGGTTAGCCCCGCCGCTTCGATATTCGGTTTCACTTGCTTCTGCACCGCCCAATAGGTTTCCCAGTATTTGTCCGTCGGACACCAGGCGCGAAGTTGGAGGTTCACTGAACTATCGGCCAGCATGTGAACAATCACTTGAGGCTCAGGATCTTTAAGGATATGTGGCTGGGACAACGCCAACTCTTTAAGCACATTCAATCCGATTTCTACTGAATCTTGGTAAGAGATGCCAACCGTGATATCCATACGACGTTTGTTGTTTCGGCTAAAATTACGAATGGTTGAATTCCAAACCGCACTGTTCGGACTAGAGATGTAGAGACCGTCCGCTGTCTCGAACACAGAAGTGAATAGACCAATATCGACCACGCTACCAGAGTAGCTTCCGAATTCGACGAACTCGCCTTTTTTGATTGGCTTCAGAAATAAAATCATGATACCTGCGGCAATGTTACTCAGTGTGTCTTTCAGAGCTAGGCCAATCGCTAAACCCGCTGCACCGACTAAGGCAACCAAGCTGGCAGTATTCACACCAAAGAGGTCTAGAACAATGACCAACGCGACTAAATAAACCGCATAAGACGCGACTTGAGAAAGCAAGCGAGCGATAATTTCATCCCCACCGCTGACTTTCTCTGTTGCTTTAAATACCCCGCGCTTGACGAGCTTGGATACCACAGAAGCCAAGATAAAAATAAAAATCGTCAAGAGCGCATTTTGCAAGATCTGCATAATGAGTGCCTGATGAGTATCGTAAAAACCAGCGATATGTTCCATGGTTACTCCTCTATCTCTTTTTGTACGGATTGATAATGGTTACTACGTGAATCAATAAGTTCACCGTTCAGTATTTGTCTATTACAGCGCTCCATAGATGAGATAACCATTGTACCCCAAATAACACAACAACAGAACAGCGCCTTCACTGCGAGAAATCGTCTGTGATTTGCCAAAACGAGCGGCGGTCAACAGCAGTAATCCCGTGACAAAAAGCATCGATGTCCAGTCACGCCAGAAGACTTCAGCACCAATATTGGCAATAGGTTCAATGGTACCAGCAATACCGATGACGGCTAAGGAGTTAAACATATTTGAGCCGACCACATTACCCACAGCTATATCATGCTCGCCTTTACGAGCTGCCACGATGGATGCTGCTAATTCGGGTAAGGACGTTCCTAAGGCAACAATAGTTAGGCCAATCAATAAATCGCTGACACCGAGTTGTTGTGCGATTTCCACCGCTCCCCACACCAAAATACGCGAGCTGATAATCAGTAACACTAACCCTGTAATCAGCCAGAAAATGGATGACTTCAGTGACATACTTTGGCTAGATAGTTCGTCGTCCATCTCTTGTTCTAAGTGGTCTCCCTTTGAGCGTAATGCGCTCCAGATTGACCAACCAATCAAAAGCATGAATCCACCAATCAACGCCCAGGCTTCTAATGTGCTGATATGGTGATTCCACAGCATTGCGCCAATGACAAGCGTGACGACCAAAAGGATGGGAAGTTCTTTACGGATGATGCTTGAATGTACAGCAATCGGTGCAATGATCGCGGTTACACCGAGTATTAAGGTAATGTTGACAATGTTCGAACCGACAGCATTTCCGAGCGCCAGAGCAGGGTTGCCATCCATAGCCGCCATAGCCGAAACCACCATTTCAGGTGCAGATGTACCGAATCCGACGACCAACATACCAATCAATAAAGGTGGCATTCCTGCGTAGTTGGCACTAGCGGCTGCGCCTTCAACAAATTTATCTGCACTCCAGACAAGCAGTGCAAAGCCAGCGATAATCGCGAGTGAAGCTAATAGCATGTTTAATCCCTATTAAATAACGTAAAAGTATAGAATAACGGCCAAAATTAATCGGTAGATGACATAAGGCATCATCCCAAATTGATTCAGGAATTTGAGGAAGTAGTGGATCGCAAGTATTGCGGTGAGAAAAGAGGTAACGCTACCAATTAAAAGTGCCAGCCAATCTACGGTTACCGAACTATCCATCGCTACTTCAGCGATTTTGGCTGCTGCCGCGAGAGCAGTAATCGGTATTGCAAGCAAAAAGGACAGGCGAGAAGCTGCTTGTCGATTAAATCCTAGTATCAATGCTGCGGTGATGGTTACACCTGAACGAGAGGTGCCAGGGATTAAGGCTAATGCTTGCGCACACCCGACAATCAGTACATCTCTCCAACCGAGAGATTCTAACTCTCTAACTTTTCGACCAAAGATATCGGCTAAACCCAGCATCACGCCATAAGCTACGGTTGTAAACAGAATAACCATAACAGAGCGAAGCTGGTCATCGATTAAGTCAAGAAGAAATAACCCAGCTAATGCCGCAGGAAAGGTTCCCCACAAAATCGCCCAGGCTAAGCGACTGTTGGCGGAGGAATATTGACGTTGAGTGATCGATTTACCCCATTCAGTGATCAATAGAGCAATATCTCGTCGAAAGTAGACGAGCACGGCGAGCAGCGTACCGATATGAGTGGCGAGATCGAAGCTAACTCCCTGATCGACTACACCAAGGAAGGTCGGCATTAAGATCAAATGAGCAGAGCTAGAAATGGGGAGAAACTCGGTAATTCCTTGCACTATCCCTAAAAACAAAGCGTACCATGCATCCACAGCAGGTTTCCTTTTGTCATCTCGGGCAGGCAACAACAAAAGCAAAATAGCAATCCTGCCCGCATCGCTATTTTGCTTAAGTCTTGCCAGAACATGTTGAACGTGAATACCACAAGCATAAGGCTTGGAGACTGTTGATATTCACTCCACTACTAATCAGTAGTGGAAGGCTACTCCCTTAAACGAGCTGAATTGTAACTAACAAATACGATTTATATCAAATGTTAAATAAATAAGTTGAAATAAGAAAAATTGGGCTGAGAGTTTGTGTGCGAGTTTTTGCTCTAACTAACAATACACAGTTTCACAATCCATCAGAGATAAGTTTTGTGAGGGCTACGCATAGTACAGTTGACAGTAATGCTCTTTGCCGCAAAGAAGGAATGGGGCAAAACCGTCTTAGAACTATTACATACACAACGTGCCCACTACGAATGTGTTCACGGGTAAAAACACCATATGTATCGCTTCAACTAAACAGGTACCGTACACAAAGACCACAGCCAACACCGACCAACTTCTTGGATTTATATCCAACTTTTTGGCTCGATAAACAAAAAATTGTATCGGCGTATACTACTATCATCCTACCTGGCTGATTTTGCAGAAGAAAGTTCATGGCATGCTTACTGCTTATTGCCGTGATAACTAGTATTCACTTTAGGTATTTGTGTGTCCTATAAAGTTCTTCCACTGTCGGAAGTAATGTCTCATGAATTTGGATTGATAGAGGGCAACTTCCATAATATTTCGGAAGCGGATATCGCCTCTGCTATTCCTTCACATCTTACTTTTGAACAGCTAAAGCAGCATCTCTACGAAGGCAATCTCGTACTCGTGAGTGATACGCCTCAAACTCCCGCTCTACTTAGTTACAACGACCCAATAGGTCCTAAAACTTGGAGGCTGAACTCTGAGGTTATCCCAGCATTCTCTGATGATGCCGCTAATAATTTATTAGCAAAAACGAAAATCACCAGAACAACGGGAGGATACAGCTCTTGTCTAGGGGAAACCTCGACGCTCGAACGAGTTTACACGCCGCAGCCAATCGCAACCGAAAGTGAAGAGGAAATCACCAAGGAATTTGAGTACAGCTTCGAAGTTGGCTGCTCGGATGCCACCATAAAGAAAATGGTGCACAGTGACTTTGCTTTAGCGAAAACTGAAAAAGAGAACGCGTTAACTCGCTGGGAACAAACCAATACCGAGCAAGGCACCCGCTACACAGCGTTATGTGTATTTGATGAGCCAAAGCGTTTAAATATCCACATCGCTGATGACAATCTCGGGCTGACGCCACAGGAAGCCGTCACACTAAAAAAAGTCGGCAGCCATAAAGCTGAGGAAGGTTTTATACCTGTTGTCCCTGCAGTGCGATTGGGCGAACGTTTAGGTTTGCCTACTGAAGGCTATTACTACCACTTTAATGATGGTGAACTTGTCCAAGAATACAAAATTCTTGGGGAAGAAAAATGGGCGTTTTACGCTACGCAATCGACACAAGACAAGCTCAATGACGAGCGTGGTTTTACTAAAGACCAAAGCGCTATTTTGGTGTATTGGAAATTAGCCGATCAAATCATCGAAAATCAATACATCATTTATCTTGAGCGACAAATCACGCGTGAAGAGCTCGATAATCTCAGTGAAGATTGGCTGTGTGAAAACGGGATAAAGTTGGATATCCCCGCATTGTTTAATGCGGTCAAACAGCCGGAAGAAGCGCGCTCAGAAGGTAACAACGATGAGACGCAAGCGGAACAAACCGCAGCGACGCACACCGTAACGGTAGGGGAAGACTGGCAAAGCATCGCTGAACTATATGGTATGGGAGCTAAAGCCTTGCTCTTGCTTAACCCAGTGTTTGAGGCCGACCCTCTGTCACTTGCGGTAGGTGATGAAATTATTGTTGCTGAGAAACAGCAACAACAAGCACCGGACAAAAAGAATACCTTTCCGCCGCTGCGCCCACAAACTTACAACAACATCCGCAACAGTCATTATCAGCACAGTGATCCATTGCTCGGGTTGACCAAATATAGAGCCATTAACACTGCCGATTGCATAGAAGGCGATGTGGTAATCCTCAATTTAAAAGACGCCACAAGCTCGCTCGTGTTCGCTAAATCCTGCACCAGACCAGAGGGATGTATTGAAATTGGCGACCAACAAGAGTCAATAAGTAACTTTGGTCCTTGGTCATTCTTCTTTGCACAAGCCAATGCAAACCCAGCTGCTGTCATACCCGCCATTCAAGCGACACAAGCACAAATGGCTATGGGCAGTTCCGCAGCTGTCGCCGGTTCCCCAGAGCAAATGCAGCAAACCCAAACCGCAGCGATGCAGTTAGATAAACTGGCCGGCACATTGAAAGACAAAATCGTCGAGGGCTACCGCTGGCAGGTCGAAGGTATTGGCGCTTTGTTTGCCATGCAGCAAAGCTTATTTGGCGATAACACCCAATACACAGACCAAGATTTACGCCAAGTAACCACGGCGCAAAGCCGCGTTCGTGTCCACATTACCGAGCCCCAAGATGGCGAGTTTTATCCGCACGTACAGGGCTATCATGTAGATGACACACGAATCCCCATCAAATATGTGAAACAAGGGAACAATGGTCAGTTGTCCGTTGCGATTGAAGAGAACGGACCAACCATATATTGGACTCCAGAAGAAAACGGTGAAGCAAGTTGGCAAACTACCCCCGATCATAGTGATGGGTTTGAAAAAGACGATATACTGGTCACGCCAATCCACTCGGATAGCGATGCGAACGTCACCGTTACGCCTGCGCCTGAAGAGAAAGACTGGCGTGATGCGATCTTGGTATTCCCTGAAAGCTCAGGCATTGCTCCGCTCTATGTAGTTTACAAAGAAAGACTGAGGGATAAGCCCGGAGTCGTTACTGGTAAGGGCGAAGATATCTTGGGTATCTGGTTAGCTGATGCGGGTAAAGATTTAGGAGCTCCAATACCGTCTCAAATTGCTGATAAGCTAAGAGGAAGTGAGTTCAGTAGCTTTGACGATTTTAGAAGAGTCTTCTGGGGCGAGATTGCCAATGATCCTACTCTATCAAGTCAATTTATACCTGCGAACCTTAAACGGATGATGGATGGCAAAGCTCCTCGAGCAAGGTTTAAGGATACCGTTGGAGGAAGACGTTCTTTCGAACTACACCATGTTGAAGAAATACAACATGGCGGTTCTGTATACGATGTTGACAACTTAAGAGTAAACACCCCCCGTAACCATATTGATATACACAAGAGTTAACGATGGAATTAAAAGACACACTGAGTGCTTATACTGAAGCTGATTTCATAAACTTAATAGATGAGATAATTGAATCAAAGGGCAGCGATGATTATCAAGATAAGTTGCTTGAACACTTCATATTAATTACGGAGCATCCGGCGGGTTCAGACTTAATTTACTACCCAGAGAACCCGGGTGAGGATACGCCTGAAGGGATAGTCAAAATAGTGAAAGATTGGCGTGCTAGTCAGGGACTTCCTTGCTTCAAAGAGTAAAAGCTAAAAGGCGTCACGATGACGCCTTTTCTCATTCCCATTCCTCAACCTGCTCTAAAAACCGCTCAAAATCCTCTTGTGTCAGAACCTTATGGCAGCTCTCGGTGAACTCAATATTTTGTCCATTGCGATTGAAGATAACGTACCAACCATCAATTGGACGCCAGAAAAAACGGTGAAGCAAGTTGGCAAACTCCCGATTCAAGTCAATTTATACCTGCTAACCTTAAACGGACGATGGGTGGCAAAGCTCCTCGAACAAGGTTTAAGGATACCGCTGGGGGAAGACGTTCTTTCTAAATGCACCATGTTGAATAAATACAACATTGTGGTTCTGTGTACGATGTTGACAACTTAAGAGCCCCCGTAATACAACATGAGGATTAACAACGAATAGCATTAGAAGAATGGATTACTTTTAGTAAGGCAAAACCCAATTAACAGGATATGAATGAGTATTTACTCTGTCTTATAATGGGGCAAAGGTGTGTTTGCCGTGATTCAGCGATATCACATCTCTGGACAGAAATGAGCGGGAGTATTAGCTCGCAAGCATCTTCTTCGGATAACTTAAATTTGGGGTAACTATCAACTAGCTTAGTAAGCTCATCACCCACATATCTAAACCTATGTGGCTGATGCGATAGAGGAGGTAACCAACTTAGGCTTTTTCAGCATTGTGCCCTACAACTGGGAGTGTAGCCCAAAACAGGGGTAGGCATTGGAAGGGTTAGCTAATAAGCTGCTCTGAAATACCTTTGAATGAGGCAAAACAGGTATCAAAGTCATGCGGCTCTGTGTTGTACACCATTGGAGCAACAAACGCGTCAAAACGTTTACGAAACTCCTCGTTGGATTCTAGCTCTTCTAATCCTAGTTTTAACTCATTGCGCGGATCATCGACAAACTCATGATGTTGATTGCCATATCGCGCCCTGTCTTCTTCCAAAACGGTATCAAACATCGGCTTTAATACGCCCATATCAATCGTATGCTCGGCGCTAATACAGTGAACATCGTAGATATGACGAACCAATGTTTCGTCATCCTTACGCTGTGGATCTCGCTTGACTGACATGGTGCGACGCAACATGGAAAGCACTTTTTCAACCAACGTCGAGTCAATAGATATACACGACATTGTGCTTACTTCGGCAGGTTGATTGTAGCTCTGCGCGACCAGCGATGAAATAGAGCGAGGCTCAACGCCCTGAAGTTCGATTGTCTCGATAAATTCCAGTTTGATATAAGGTCTTAGACACGGTGCTTGATGGTATTGTTGTGGGTACTCTATTTCGATTTCAACATAGCGATAGCTATCACGTACCGTTTTATCGCTATAATTCAGATAAGTGTGGTCAGCTAACCTCGCTATGAGGTGCTCGACTAACGCTTTGCGAGCTCTTCTCTTCGCACCAGGGCCCTTATCGAGAAACTCCTTAGTTGGAATTAATTTTATGTCGACGTCTTCAGACATTCGCAGAATCTTAATATTGGACTTGGCCAAAGCAGTTCCACCTGAAAAAACAAGCTGGTGGTGCTCACTTTCCACACCTTCCAACATGGCAAGCAGAGACACCACCCAATAGTCCTTTTCCGCGATCGACGGGTTGCCTAACTCAAGGGCATCAGATACTTCAAGAAATTGATTTTTTAGTTTTGATATACTCATTGTCGCTTGTTCAATACTCTGTTACCAACCTTAAGGCTGCGATTGAAATGCTTAGAGTCCCACTTGTACCTGATGGACGCTGGTATTTGAGTGGACTGTCCATTGATACTCTTCAATGACATAGCATCCAGCTCAAAGTCTACACCGCGCATTTTTAGGATCTCACGCATGATTGCGTCAGTACCACCGGGATTCGTAGGCATAGGTTTATTAGTTAAGCTGTTGATTGTTGACTTGGTGTATAAGCCATACCCGATTTTCATCAGCACACCTTTATCCACAAGTTTCTTCAATACACGACCAACCTGGTCATAGCTAGCATAGTTGTCGAAGTCTTTACGTTCGAACACATAGCGTCGAGAGCGCTTTATCTTTTGATAAATAAGATCAGTTGCTGTCATGACTCACCCTCCTACATAGTGCTTGACCCTAGTATACTCGAAGCCCATCGTTATTTGAAACACATACGGCATTCATTTAAGAAAAAATACGACGTGCATATTTTTAATAACAACCTATGAGTATGTTTTTACTTGATTTTTTTTCACTTACAAATTAACGACCTCATTTAAAAAAAATAAGCGACCCAATTCAAAAATAAACCTTTACATTGGTGTAAATGGCTATATAGCGCGTGACTACCGAATGAAGCTCATGTGTGCTCACTGACAGGGAGGAGTTATTGGGAGGAACTGATTGTAGTTGATATGACCGAAGCTATTCATTTGTCTGGTATACTAATTTCAACGTTTAATGCTCATGTTTATGTCGGGCGGCATGATAATGAAACTAATGAATAACTATTGGCTGCTCCTTTCAAAGAGAATGAAACCAATGGAAGTATTGATTTAGCTTAAAAGTCTTAAAGGTGAAAAGATGCAGGACTTTGATTAAGCGGCTCAGTCCGCTTTAGAAATGCTTGAGGCCAAGATTCTGGAATTGTTAGTGAAAGCAGATAAAGATGGATTATCCGAGGCCGAAAGTTTCTACTTTGAAGATTTGCTTCAAGAACGTCACGAGTTAGCAAATGAATTAGAAACCAAATAAGCGGGGAAAAGATGGCTTTGAAAACAAGCAACTAGTGATTCTGATATTTACGCAGCATTACAACATCTAATGTCATTACCTCATACTGTGACTGCAACAATGCCGCAACCTTGGGCTAAACAAACATTTTTGGAATGGTTGAAAGAATCACTCCCCAAAAAGATTCAGTACGGGGATCATTTTGATGTTGCTACTGGTGTTTACGCGCATGTAGTTCCAGTTGGTCACGGTTACTCAAAATGCCCAAATGATGATCGATACTTGATTGTTTTGTCTATTCGGTCAGGTAATACAGATTTAGACCATTTGAACGAAATTAACTGATAAAGGGAAAAAACGTGGATATACATGATTTTACAGGTTTCAAGCTTGAACTTGTTCCTAACTGCTCAGAGTCTCCAATGATCTTGAAGATTGATGGAACAGCGTCCCTTAGCATTGAATTACCATCGACAGGAGAATTTCATATTTTCCCTGCTGATGATGATTCCGATTATCACGTTGTAATGTTCAAAATGAATGGAGCGAAAAATAACCCGCCTGAAGTTAGTTTTCACGTGCTCGCGTCAGAGCTGGAAACATTCAAGAATACTACCGTTCTGCCAGTAATCAGTTAGAGAGGAAAATTCATGGCTATGAATCTAAAAAGTAAAGCAGATGATGGTTGATGTCGAGAACGCAAAGCAAGGGATGCGAGGCTACAAAACTGCCTAGAAGCTTGGGTGGCATGGCTTCGATGATTCAGGTTTGTTTCATTGTTCAGGAAACAATTGTCTATGGATTTACGCTGGTTGCATTGTGACCGTTCTTGGCTCGCTACTCAAATAGTAAAAAGTGGCAGTGAAACTAGGTAACGCTGCCAATTTAGTATGAAACTTTAATGCTCAGTATGAAGCTTTATTCTACTCACACTATTACATAAGAAAAAACCAACTAAGAATTCAACACTTACTGCCTACCAGTACTCTCTTTATAGTCAGGGAACCTTTCCTGATATCGTTTAGCAATAGAATGATTGCTATTGTTTTCTGAGACAGCCCTGCCCCCTTCTAAAAACAAAATGTGCCTCACTGGTATACGTTCTCTGAGTAATTCTTCTAGTTCACTAAAATCGAAACGTTTCCCTAATTTACATTTGCAAACCGTACGTACTAAGCTCCCCATTTTGGAAACCCTTTGCTTCTCTAGAGCAAGGGTATCAATATCATTATCACTCCAAACGTTCGGATTAGGAGGAATATCATTATGGTAGTATGCAAGATAATGGAGAATACAGGTAGAACCATTAGGATTTCGGTCACCTATAGGTGTACCATTTGGTTTGCTTGAATAAAACTGCTCCCATACAACAAATCCCTGTTTGTTAGGTACTACCTGACGGGCTATTTGAGATGAAAAGTGAGAGGTAGGTGGTTGATAATTAGGTTTCAGATAGTCCCAATTTGGCCGATCACTTTTTGCTTCAAACAAACATAGTTTCCCGACTCCCTTGTCATAATCAATCAATAAAACACAAGCATCAACGCCCCATGCTTGCTCTTCATTTGATTTCAACTTCTGTGAAAATGCAGCTGATTTTAACGGTAGCCTAGCATTAATCCTATTACGAATTTCTGCAGTTAGGACAGATGTATATTCATTTTCACTAGAAATGATACCTATACTAAAATCGGTTCGAAGATCAACATCAACTTGATTGATCAACTTTTCTATCAACTCTCTCGTTTCTCTGTCAAAAAGTGCCATTTACTTACTTCTCCTAATTTACTCATCTCGATAGAATTATGATTAGCGTCTCTTTTTAAAACGGCCTGAGCTACTTCTTTTGTTCTTTTGAAACTCTCTTGCCAGTTCAAAAATGTTTTGTGAGCAACGTCGTACAGAATGAAATGGATGGGATTCTACGAATCGTAACTTGGCTCTTGTGATGGCGACATACATTAGATTCAACTCATCTCGAATTTCGTCTTCTGTACGCTCGATTAATTTCAATTGGTCACAAAAATCATCCCCTAGCACCACCTGGTCAAACTCTAAGCCTTTCGTTCTGTGGCAAGTTCCTACGACAACTTCAGCAGCCTCAATTTTATCCACTTTAGAAAGCTTCAAGTTCTCATAAATATCAAACAAACCAGTATCATATTTAGAGACAAGTCTGAGGATTCTAGCCATATCGATGTTTTTCGTTTTTTTCGCAACTTCTACGAAATCTTCGAATGTAGTAAAATCACGCTTAAAGTCGCGTGAGCGTATTTTATCGTACTGCTCTAGCTTCAAGTAGAGTAAATCAAAGAGCTCGTTAAATGGATAGTTATTAAAACCTCCAGTCCAGTAAATGCTCTTGCCACGTTCGTCAGCTTCTATCGCGACTTCAATCGTTAATACGATCGTACGGTTGATATAGGCTATCTGGAGATTTTCATCTAAATCGTTTTCTGAAGTTAAAACAGACTCGATAATGCCATTATCGGTCCCCTTAAGCCGTTCATGAACACCAAGTTGGTTCAGAAAGGCATTGGCATATGTAGCAACCTGTTCATTGAAGCGAAATGACTGGGTTAATGAGAAAACTTCGGCTCCACTATTTTCTTGAACTTTCAGTGCATCTTCGGCACCGCGATAACGATAAATTTGTTGCGACTCATCACCACATACATAGACTCTCATATTAGTTTGAGCTTTCATAAAAGCTCTCACTGCAGGGTTAAGGTCTTGCCCCTCATCTACAAGTAGCACATCAAAATGCTCGCTCAAATCTACTTGGGCAATAGAGAAACCTTTTAGGTAACCATCGTGCGTCATGGGAACCGGACTTTCCAATAACTGCATTTCATTCCAGATTTGCTTGGCACTAGAAACTAGCTGTTCTTGAATATCCAATGATTTTTTATTTTTGGGGTTGTATGGAGCGTGTTTTTTTTCTATTTCTTGATCTTCACTACAAAAATAGTTTTCTAAAGTAACCATAGTCCCGTTTGCGATGGACCAGTCGCACCTGAGGTGCTTTCTAATCAGCCCCATGCTGAGGTTTTCTGCAAACTTGTGGCGGTAGTATTTTCCTACGAATTGATATGCTAACTGATGGCCAGTGAGTGATAGACAATTGGGAGGTAAATTAGCGGCATCTGCGATCGGACGATTATAAGTAATATAGAGCATTCTTAGCTCTGGATATGCATTCGCGAACAATCTAAATAATGTAGTTTTACCAGTTCCTGCAAGCGCTTTGATCACAGCAAGCCTAACAGGTTTGTATATGACGTTTTGTTGTTCTAACGTTGGTTTCATTTTGCCCCCAAAGCTGTTTTAATATGGTATATTGTGACAGCAAAACAAAAAGCAGTCAACTATCATATATAATAAACCCCGGAAAATATCCAGGGTTTATCAATTAGTTAGATTTCAGTTTCTAGAGATTACATTGGTGAGGTTTTTCGAGATTAGAAACCGTTAGTGGCGTTAATTCATCGCTAAAGCAATGGTACTCATCAACGAAGTTCTTTTCACACATACGGTAGGCAAAGAGCTCATTACCCACATTTGGAAGCATAAGTTTTCCATTTGTAGTGTCTGTAACTAATTCAGCACCTGCCACATCTAATGAATCAAGGCTTGAAACTTTATAAACTTCTATTTTGGTGTTATCGCTAGTGACATGATCATTTAACTTAAACTCCCCCATTGAACAAACATCAATAGAACCACCGAGAGTATCTAAGTAAAACTCTACATCACACTCACCAGCTAGTGGACTTTTTAACGCTACCCCTTCCTCTGACAACTTTCTCATTTGAAGCATTGCCTCATATGCATTCAAAACACCATAGCCGCAATATCCATTGTCACAAGAATAATTAAGAAAACCACTTCCCGCTTCACCGACCACTGGTTTGCCTGTCGATTGTTTAAGAATGGTAATGATTTCTGTAGGAGTTAAATCGGGATTTTCGTTGAGCATTAGTGCAATTGTGCCCGTTACTAGAGGTGTCGAAAGACTCGTTCCAGCCGTTTCGGTGTAGTCCAAAGCTCCATCATTATTCGAATCAACGATTGTCGGCAATGAGAGGCGGTCACCATAAGCAACAATGTCTACGTTAACATCAAAGTTAGAAAACCCAGACTTATATCCATCTAATTGGTTTGAGCCTACTCCGATCACACCGGGACAATCTTTTGGTAACCCTGTTTCATAATTAACGCCTCGATTCCCTTGCGCTGCCACAAAAGTAATCCCCTTATCTTGCGCTACTCGAATCGCGTCTTGAACGTCACCACCACACATTGTGTTCCGCAACGTTAACGACATATTTATAACATCAACTGGCTCTGAAATTAGCGGTACACCAGGAACCTCTTGTCCACTCAGCCACTTGATTGCAGCAGTTAAGTCTTCAACTTTTGCTTCACTACATTTCAGTGCTCGAGCTGCAACCAATTCAACATCAGCTACACCTTTTACGCCATCCCCTTGAGGGTTGGCACCAATTAGTGATGCAACCATATTGCCATGACCTATATCGCAGTGTTCACCACGGTCAGATATCGGTGTGTCAAAATTTGCTGTGTAACCTTCAGTTCCGATAAAACTATATCCATCAACAAAAGGAAGCTCTGGAGTATTTAAAAAGCCTCCATCTATAACACCCACACGTGTCACGTTATTGGTTTTTGCAGTATCTCTGGCCTTAGAAATACTATTCGCCCCTTTAAGTAAGTCTTGGTCTGCCCAATAGGTATTTAACTGTGACTGGTGGTAACCAGTTGAGTCTGACATCGCTAAAGGATCGACTCCTTTAAATAAGATAGGTTCTGCAATGTTCGCATGAGCATAACCTTTAAAAACTGCAGCGCTAATTAGTAGAGATAGGGTGATTTTGTTCATTCTATTTGTCCTTAAATGCTGCAATTGCCGTAAGTAGGGTCAGTTAAATTTTCAACAAACTGAAATTCAGGGTTGAACTTGAAAACTGACAGTTCAGTAAACTGACCGTAGTTCACATTACCTTTAAAGAATGAATAGCCTGTCGAAGAGGCATTGAAATCCACTGCTGGGAGTACACTCAGGCTATTCTCTTTTGCGGCAATCTTGTTCAGATGATCTATGTATTGTTTAGCGCTTGCGTTTAGTTCAGATTCAAAACTTGATAATGGATTAACAAGTAGAGTCTCTATACCACCATTATGCACCTTGCTTACTGCCAACTTGATGTCGTTTAGTTTGTCCAGGTATACCTGCTCATCAAATTCGGGTGTAAATGGGAGCTGACCATGACCCATCAATAAAAAAACCTTTTCATAAGCATGTTGGAGTGATTTTAGCTCCGAAAACTGCTTAATCTCTTCACTGTTATCGATGTACGTTGAAGCGACTTCAAGACGCTCATTAAGACTTGTGTTAACAATATCAAGGCTAAAGTTCGTAGATATTTGCTCGCTGCCATCTTCAAGTGTCAGTGTGAGGCTCAAATCACCTGAAGACTTAAGTAATTCATCTGCTGAAAGAATTAAATTCGATTTATTTACAGACCAATGAATATTTTTTTCATATTCACTTAGAGGAATTTGATTGAGAACCGACTGTGGATCTCTTACAGTAAGAGTGTAGTTATCTGATTTTGAGTTTGTTTCTAATTGGACGGTTATTGACGCCCCATTCTCCACTAGTGATTGAGTTGGATCTGTTACAGTAAGTACAAGTGACTTATCGCCACTACTGCTATTGGTGCCACCACCTTCTCCGCCACCACCACAGCCAGATAGGACTACTAAAATCGAGAGTGCTAAGTAGTTTTTCACTTCAAATCCTTTTTTTTATACGTAAATGACATAGATTAGTTTTCTAAATAAACCAGCGATTTCGCTAGTTTATTGATTGCTCTCAGATTATCCTTATCCAGATTCACGTTTTGAGCTTGCAGTTCAACTTTTGTCGTTAAGTTGAGGACTTAGAATGCTTTTTCATAAGCTTTTCTTTCAAAGCGGGCAATTTTCGCTCAGATGTCTCGTATTCGACAGCTAGTTCCAAGAGCTCATCATTACTAAATCGACTCGTTAACCCAACGATCGCTGCCAAGCCTTTTGACATGGCGCCTTTTTTTCGTGCGTTATCCACAACGCTATTACGAGTACCCAATAATGAATACACCCCTAACTTCGACATACCCAGCTTCAGGAGACGACTCTCCAGAGCATCATAATGCTTCACTTTACAGCGCTGTGACTCTGTAACGCTTAAGATAGGATTGTTTACACTCTGAGATAGAATGTGGATCTGTTGCTCTTTTGGCATTTTCAAAAGAAAATCAACGCATCGAATATGCGATTCCTTTACAGGTTCGTCGGGATTATTTTTGTACTTTTGAATCGCGACTTCATTTGAGCCAAGAAAATAAGCTAATGAGCGTACAGACTGCCCCTTTCTCCGTGATTGCAATTCATCAAAAGGTAATTTGTCTAGATTTTTCTGAAAGTCACTAAATAACATTATGCCTTTATGTTGCGGTTTTCCCGCAACATACCTTAATCTAATTAATCCGAGATAATATCTCTTCAAGAAGGACTTTGTCGTTTTCTAAGGCCTCTGTCGCTGACAATCTGCCCTGCCCAAGCTTAAGGTTTTTGTAAAGGTACCAAGTACCACGTTTGTCTATAATTCGAGCATCTAAGCCTAAATCAAGAACTTCACCGTAGTAATCGAAACCCTTACCAAACAATATTTTGGTTTCAGCTTGTTTAAATGGAGGGGCAAGTTTGTTTTTGACAACCTTAATCCTGGTTTCATTACCCATTGTACAATCGGTGACTTTATAGCTCCCCGTTCTGCGAATATCAATTCGCGTTGTAGCGTAGAACTTTAAAGCATTTCCACCTGTTGTTGTCTCAGGGTTTCCAAAACCACCAATTTTAAAACGAATTTGGTTTATGAAAATAGCCATGGTATTCGTTTTCTTTAGAATACCTGTTAGCTTCCGGCATGCTTGCGACATTAACCTCGAATGAAGGCCCATACTAGCTGCCCCCATCTCTCCTTCTAACTCCATTTTAGGACACATTGCTGCGACACTATCGATAACAATAATGTCTACTGCTCCCGATAGAGCAAGAGTTTCTGCAATAGACAGAGCTTCCTCCGCACTATTTGGCTGCGAAACATACAATTCTTCGCTATTAACGCCAATTAATTTGGCATATCCAGGATCAAGCGCATGCTCAACATCAATGAAGGCACAAATACTTTCTTTCTTTTGTGCTTCAGCAATGACTTCCAATGCCAATGTCGACTTTCCGGAGCTCTCCGGGCCAAAAACTTCATGAATACGACCTCGCGCTAACCCGCCCACTCCTAAAGCTTTATCAAGCTTAGGTGAGCCTGTAGATACGATGTCAAGATTGTTAGTTGTTGCTTCGCCCCCAAGGCTTTGCACAGCACCCTTGCCAAATTGTTTTTCAATTTGCCCTAAAGCAGCAGCAAGAGCCACGCTTTTAGGTGAAGGATTGCTGTTATTGCTAGCTATTGTAACCATAACTACCTCGCTCTGTTTTGTTATATATTATAGTTGAGCAAAGTGTTTGTCAATGGTATTTAATACCATATTAAATCATTTTATAGCTACTGTTTATTTCTGGAATGAGGTACTTCGGTAGGCATATAGGTAAGAATTGTATCCAGATTGATCAGGCTGTCATCTGGCTCCAGATTTCCGGCTTTTGACTCTATCTGACTTGCACTTGCATTATCAATTGGGCTAGGTAATAGCTGAATCCCAAGTACAATGCTAGAACACAGAAACCAAACAATGAGTATCGTCTTTTGCAAATTATCTCTACGCTTGTGCATCTCTAACCCTCCAATTTAATATCATATATTATAGATTGGTTTGTAAATTTTTCTATCTATATTCGGGCTTATATCGATATAGACGCAAAGTTGAGATATAGGGTTGCTCTTCAAACTTACTACGAGCTTTACTAGACCCCAGTCTTTTAGACTTTGGGGTAGACTCAATCGAAACCATAGAACCAATGAGTACCGTTCTCGCTGAATCCATATCGGTAGTTACAACAAATATTGGTAACGAAGCAACTCTTGAATGACTTTTCTCTCCCACTCCTGGTACATATTTAGTGATGTTCGCTTTAATACTTGTTGGACTTGGCGTCCGGTGCACAAGAAACTCCGAATCAGAAATCTCTGCAATTTTCTTAGAAACGATGTCAAAGCTATCAGAACCGTTATCAATGATTTCTTTAGCTAACTCAAGCGCTTCTTCTTTTGAGTATTTCTTTTGGTTACCCCACCCTTTTGATTCGTTATAAAAAACTATTTTTTTAGGTAGCGCCTCTTCTACCACCAGCAAGCGTTCACATTGTTTAAAGTGAACCCTTTGCATGCCTATCTCTGTTAATAATTTTCTTACATAATTCAATGCGGCAGTATTGCTTTTGCATTTACTCGAGGCCTTAGCTTCTTTTACAGCGTCTGAAAATGCCTTTTTGGCATGATTTACTTCTAGTAATTTGGGAACTACATCTTCAGGAATGAAGACCACTCCAGGTAACTGGTTTAACTCTCGTCCTGATTGGTATTCATCGTAAGTGATCGCCGTTATAGCTCTAATGACCGCTTTAATTGGTTTGATGTCAGAGGGATTGTTTAACTGAACGTTAAAGTACGTTTGCTCTAAGGAGTGAGCAAACGCATGAAGTGAGGATTCTAATGACTGAAGTTTTCGTATGACTGGCACACTGTGTAGTGACTTGGACACTCTTCTTCTCTCTCTATCATTTTGGATTGATTTGTTTCAACCCGCTTAGAGCCCCTTTGAGAATAGGTTGCCACCTTATCAAGGAAACCTCTATCGTTAAAAACAAAGTCAACATACTCTTCATACATCGGCAACCCAATTTTATTTTCCCAATATCTATAAGTAACTACTCTACCCCATGGGAAACTTTGGGTTAGTTGGGGCTCACCGAATATCTTAAATAGTTCAGTTTCAGTAGTTAACCCAGGATCAACTAAGTATGCTGGATTATTAGGGATTCTTGTACCACCAGCACCATATTCACCAGTAAAACCAAATACTGGATCAAGACTATCATTTTGAGCACAACCGAAAAGGGAGGCGCTCAACATTACAGCTAACATTAATTTCTTATTCATCATCTTTTCGTTTCGTCATGATATTGAGGGTTTGTTTTACAAAACTAAAATCAGGTACAACTGGCATAAATGCCGCTCTCATATACTGTCGAACTGTTCGATGTATTGAGAACAAGAACCGCCCAATAAAACTATCTATTTCCGATTCATTTAGTTCTTTGTATGTCACCTTAATTTGGAATATTGAGGCGACTACCACGACGCACACTACTGGAATTAACCAGTTAGGAACGAGTGTGTAGTACATATTCAACCCCCAAAAAATAGCCGCTATAACACCAAGTAATGGAAGAAGAGCAATTGCAGCAACCATAGGAAGCCTCCTGTTGTTTTATAATAGGTTACAGCATATACAACTTAAAATCCAATTCCTAAATTCATATCAGTGTCAACCTCTTGTTTAACTTTTTCGTCTACTTGTTTGCACTTGTCTTTTACTGGTCCAGAAAGCTTATTGAGAATTTCATTATTCACAGATGTATCTATAGTGAACTCATTAACTATATTACCAAGCTTGGCTTTAACAACTGCTGGTGGAGTTGGTTCAGCCCTGTCAACAGCTTCTATTTCAGTACTTATGTTAGAATGCAAAGATGGTTTACCTGTCCACGAACTTACCTCAACCTGCCTTAATATCTCAAGAAGGTCCTTGGGGTTTGCAGAGTACGGTAGGCTTAACTGACTACCTTCAAGTTTGGGTTCATTATTATTATCGAAAGTGATATTTAAGAGTTTAATGTGCCCATTGTTCGAGTACTTATGGATAAAGTCTTGTTTAGCTGCAATCTGCACCTCTGTAGATAAATTTCTACCAGCGTCTAAATTCGCTTTATAACCACGATACAGGTCAAACGACTGATGCTCATGTTCAACATAACCTGTTTTTCTAACGACCAAACCTTGATCAATTACTTTACCATCAATGAACTGGTTGAACTCTCCAGCCTTTTTAATCGCGTTTACCAGGAGCTCATCCACATTTAAAGAGGTCTCGGTAACCTTGCCTAATTTCTTGAGAACAGAGTCCCTAAACCCTTGGAGCTTGTTAACCAATGAAACCTTAATAACTGGCTGTATACGATCAATATCTCTTAGATCAATACTTTCAGCCTTCATTGCTAACCATTCTTCCGCAAGGCTACGTCTATCTAGAGGCTTGTTTTCATCAAGGTGCCCATAGTTTTGTTTTATTGTAGCCTTGTCTTCAGTGGAAATGTTTTGCCAAACAGTCTCCATAAGGTCCACATACTCGGAGTTTGTGAACATCTTCTTAAATCCCAAGTGTACCGCTTCATGTGCAATAGTCTTTCGAAGTCCTGACTCATATGCGTTATGTTCACTTTGTAGATTCACATGCATTTCACCATTGTGGGCAACCCCAGCGAGTGTAGAGCTGTAACTTTTCAGATCATTACTAAGAAAGTTCATTGAATCTATCGTTTCATGTACACGAATCTTTAAGTAAGGGTGATTAGCCTGAATCTCTTCAAGAATCTTTATTGATTTGGGGATATCCAGCTCAGGATCTACTTGGGAAGTGGGAGCAGCACCTATTGTTCTTAACGTGTCAGGATTATGTTTTATAAAAGAATGTACAGCTTGAGCTTTACCATCACGCTCGAGCTCACTGTAAAGAATAGTTTTACCTTTAAAGCCTTCCTCCCTCAGCTTCTCTATTGCCAACATTTGATCGATAATTTCAGGCTCAGTTACTGCTTCAGGTAAAATGATTGCTCGAACATCTTTTATGGTCAGTTTTTGAATGGGGTCAGCTTTCTCAGAACCTATTGGCGAAAACCTTGTAGCCTCAGCTAGCTGGTATAATTCATTCGATAAACTATCGCTCAAAGCTTCTTGCGAAACAGGTTTGTTTAGCGATAAAGATTCCACTATTCTACTGAATACATCTTCCTTTGCTTTTGATACATCAATACCTTGGTCCACCGATAACTGGGATACTATCCCTTCAAATTTTTTAATAAGGTCCGCATAATACTCAGATGTATGGTTAGTTGACCCAACAAGCTCACCATCCAGGGTCGCTTGTATTTTACTAAGGTCTTGGTTAGATAAATGTACTAATGCTGCCATCATCTGCGGAATAGTGACATTATTGGAGTTTTCAAGGAAGGCCATAGCTTCATGTTTACTTTTTAGTTCTACACTCGGCTCTAACTTGCATTCTAAGATGTTGTTTAATAACCAAGTATTGAAAGCATCCCTCTCACTGTACTCATCCAACTGCAAATTTAATTGTAATGATAGAGCTTCATGGTCTACTTCTGATTCTTTTGTATATACGTCTAGTAGTTGTTCAAGGTGGTACCTTAAGCCCATTAATTCGTTTCGCGGATCTAATTGTTTGTATAGTGTTGTTGCAGTTTCGTCTAGTAACTCAATACTTTCTTTGGAGTCATCGAGCTGCATCTCATTCATAAACGATAAAACTTGTGATTTAACGGCGCTATCAATTTTGTCATTTAATGATTCCCCTTGCTCTAACAAAAACTGTTTAAAGTCTGGTTCAACGCCCTCAAGCTTTTGAGCAGTAGTGAACTTCAAGTACTCTTCAGCAATTTCTACTAAATCTAAATTCTGAATAAATCTTGCACCGGGTAGATTCTTCTTTGGCAAGTCTGCAAATCTTCCCTGGCTATATTGATAAGCTAAAAGTACTTCTGGTCTTTTACAAAGCTCCAGAGCAGACTCTAAACCATTTTCACTAATAGCGTTTTCTAAATTTGTTGAATCAATACCTAGATTATTTAGTGCTTCGAGCATGCCGGGCCACTCTGAAAGACGCTCCATATCCACAGTGAAGTTCGATATTAATGGGTTGTTTAATTTTCCTTGGGGTGTCCAACAATCAGACTGAGTGATCGTATTTTGAAAATCTACGATTAAATCGATACCTTGATTCGATTCAATGAACTCCTGGAAGGTATTCGTTTCTACCTTAAACCCCTCTCCACTTTTGACTTTATCTAAAAGTGAACTTAGGTTTCCATTTAAACTAAAGCTCGCAATGAGAGAGTTCTCATAACCATTTTCATGAGTCACATCCCAATCTTGCTGTTTCAAATGGTGAAGGGTGTAATAGGTATTGGCCATGCCTTGAGGCACTAGTTTTAAGGTATCTACCATCTCATTTGCTAATGGATGATCAAGGCTTAACTCTTTCCCTTTAATTGAACCATTAGAAAACTCACCGTGTTCCATTAGGTTGTCTACAATACGCTCTCTATCTCGGGTAATGATATAGCTATAAACCATAATTTTAGACCTTGTTATTTATCCGCAAATGACATATTTACTATATTCCATAATCTTTATAAATTCGATTTATTTCAACTCGCGCGTGTGTTAATGTGGTATTTATACTGTGTAATTATCCTTCAGGTACAGCTCATGAAAATCTCAAATTGGCCATCACTCATTAAATGGATTATCTCTGTTGGACCAAAATCAGCCTCTACAAGTCAGCAATATATTACTTCACTGCAAAGTCGTGACCGAGACGCTTGGCGAAAACGAGTATCAAAGTTTAGCCCCAAATGTACTTTTGCTGGTGTTATTAGTGATGCAATGCACGAAAAAAGAGGCGGACTTGTAATTGGTATCGAGACTAAATGTGAAGGCAAGATAAATTTGTTGATCCCTAAAAACAAATGCAACGAAATGGATTTAGCGAAGTCGATACTATCTAATGCATCTATAGTTTCTATCACTTTCACTCCATACATTCATTTTGAGTACGGTCTAATTGGGCTAGTAGAAAGCATAAGTTCTTTATGCCACAACACAGAGAACCAAATATCAATTAAACCTAAACAATTGCCGAAAAATGCAACCTCGACCAACACTACTATCACTCAAAGTGTTCCTCGTTCCACCAATAGCTGGAACAGTTCGAGTGACGAGCAATTGATGAATTACTTGAGTCAAGATATTGGTTTGAGGCAGATAGCTTTACAGATGAACGTAACACCAAAATTCATTACAAATAGAATGCTGCAACTAAGCATAATTGACATTGACCAGTTCGCTGAAATAAAAAGGCAACTGTTAGATTTAGGGTGCTTTCAATAAATGGCTAATGCCACTTGATACCGAAGAGGATTAAACAAGTGGTAGTTTTGTAGAAATATCTATCGTAGAAGCAGCGATCAACAAGTGCTTTGCTTGGTCAAAAACCTCAGGCAAAAACACTATCAAATGAACCAAACAAAGAGGAGCACCAACTTAGTAAATGGTCTCCGAACGGAGCACGGCTTTGAATGTCATATCACGTTTGACCTTGTTTTGACTCACAGCGTTCCGGCGACGGAACGCGATTCAATTCTTGTATAGCGCCAAATGAAAAATTTATATTAGTATCCCCGATGATGATCGTTCAGGCCTTGATATATAGCACTAGCGATTAAATAACCTGTCAATCCAAATACAGACAGAGCATTAGTATGTAGTGCACCATTGAAGTAAGTAGTGATTAGAGATGAAATAAACACCACTACAAAAATTAAAAGCGCTATCTTGAAGCCCCAGTCAACAAAGAAGTCTATTGCAGGACCAAAGCTCAAAGCTAGGTTGTTATTCTCCATTACATTCTCAAGCCTTTTCACAAGCTTCTCCTAGTTTTCTTTATAGGGTTTTCGAATAGATTTTGGCGCTTTGGGTAGCCCGTTAAGCATATCTATATGAGCTTGTTTCTTACTATGCCCTAGCTCAACTTCCTCTGCAATTTGGTAGACTCTTACCTTGCTAAACCCCCACCGATTGGCTAGGTGTGCTGTAGTCCAACCTTTTCGTTTATAGCACTCAATGTATTCGTCTTTAGTCACGGTAACAAGAAACCTATCTTTGTAAAGTATGCTTAACTATATACGTTAAGCATACTTTACTCAACAACTCAAGATTTTTAGTCTTCGCGTTTCACTAATAACATACTAGAATCTGAGTATTCGTTTAGTTTGCACATAGGCCAGCTCTTAATAATTTCGTAATTTTTTCTGTTGATTTCTAAAGGTACTTCTATCATCACATCAATGAAATGTTTACTGTTATATGGAGTAGACTGCCGATGTAATACAATTTCTAACTTATCTTCGCGTGGGATTGCAGTACTTTTTACATAAACACTCGGAGACACAACAGCCTCTACCGCGGTCCGTTCTCTCAAAAATACTAGCAATTGCTCTTTAATGTCGCTCATTATTTTTTCTCTATTTATTAATAACTTAGGGTATACATTGTGTTTCTGTACACTCAGATATCTGACCATATACAGCGACAAAATCAACCTATAGATTCTGTTCGCACTGTATTTGACTTTTTTCATTAGGATTCTGTGATGAAAGCCTCAAATAAAAATGATAGCCTCAACATATCATTGATACCCATTAATTATCATTGACAGTCATCACCTGTTAATTGACAATGTGACTGTCAATTTTATGGAGAGTCACAATGTCATCAGTCACTGAATCCGTTTTGCAGAATTTGGAAAAAGCAAACGAGAGCGTAAGTCGTACCGAGTCAGAACGTCGAGCAAACATCCTTCAGCAATCGAAGGTTGTACTCGATGAACAGTTTGAAGTCAGCAAGGTCATTCTTAATCACTCAGTTCCACAAACCAAAATGAGCAAAATGTGTGGCTGGGACTCTGTCAACACGTTTAAGAAAAAGGAAGAAGATTGGGTGGAGCAAGGCTATCAACCACCTGAAATGATCCGTGGTAAGTATGCGTATTCGCCAGACTATATTCATGAAATTCTCGATTTAGCTGGTAAGCCAAAATGGTCTGATTTTAATCGTGGTACTCATATTATCAATGTACAGAACCAGAAAGGTGGTACAGGTAAGTCCATGACGACTATTAACCTGGCTCAGGCATTAGGTTTACAGCACCTTGAACGTATCCGCATTCTAATCATTGATTTAGATCCACAGGGTTCACTTAAATTGTTCGCTCAATCTAAGGAATACAAACAAAATGATCTGGACCAACTCACTGCCGTTGACATTATGACAGCGGATCTTGAGGGTAAAGATTCTCTATATCAAAATTTCGTGAATTATGGTTTAAGTCATGAGGATATTATTGATGAAGCAATCCTTAATACCTTCTTACCTAATGTTCGAATCATGCCAGCGTTTCCTGAGGATGAGCGATTTTCGTCTTTACATTGGCTCGGAGAAGAAAACCTAATTCCAAGATTAAAAGAACGAGTTATCGACCCTATTCGTAACCAATACGACTTAATCTTTATTGATACAGGACCTCAAATCAACCCGCTTACTTGGAGTGCACTGTACGCTTGTAATGGTTTGTTGGTACCAGTATCTCCAAAGGCTCTCGACTGGAGCTCCACAACTCAATTCTTGGATAATTTACCTAACCAGGTTCGAGCTTTGCCAGAAGGTTCAGAAGGTATTCGTTGGATTAAAATTGCCCGTACCAACGTCGAAGAAGAGAAAGACCGAGATACTGAGCTATCAAATCGTATCAAAGATGAGTACCGTTCCATGGTATTCAATAACTACATCATTCGCTCAAATGCTTTTGATACCGCAGCCAAAAATTATCGAACAGTACTAGATGTCGCTTCTAGCGAAGGTATTTGTATCCCTCGACAGCTACGTGACTCTAAGGACTCAGTAATTGATTTAGCAAATGAGCTTAAAGATCACTTAAAAGATATCGATTTATAAAGAGGGCACCATGTCAAGTCATAGAAGAAATGTCCAAGCTTATACACCAGGTGGTAATCGTACCTCGAAGTTATCATCAGATAGTGTTGCAATCACAACGAAAGAGGAGCAACTCCTTAACGAGGCAGCTCAAGCAGGAGTATCCGAACTAGAAATTGCGGTTGATGGCCAAGAAGTCTTGTTTCAACTGGTCGAAATTCCTTTTGATAAAATTGAAGCCGAAACATTCGTATCAGAGGATAATGTTCGAGATCAATCAATTATGTCTCGGCTGTCAGTTATAGATATTACCAACAAGATCTCTGATAAGGGTCAACTCTATCCCGGTCTTGCTATAAAACACACTGATTCACAAGGGGGTGTCACTTATGAAGTTATTGATGGCTCTCAACGCAGAAGCGGTTGTTTCTACAGTAAGCGCGGTTTTAAGATCTATGCTACAAGTCAAAATATTACACGCGAAAGTAAGCAGTCTTTATCTGAAGTAAGTAATACACATAGACCCATGTCTCTCTATGAGTTAGGTAAGCAATGGCTGAACCTCAAGAAAGAACAAGGTTTGAACAATATTCAGATTGCCACCGAGAAAGGCTATGACAAAAACTTAGTCTCAGCTGGTATAAAAGCGGCAGAGCTACCAAAATGGCTAATAGATGTCATTCCTAGTGTTCCTGATCTAGGAAGACCTTCAATAATTGAATTAGACAAGAAAATAACTAGCCTTTCTGATAAAGAAAAATCAGGCTTTGAAAATTTTTGCTCATCTTTATTAGAAGAGACAGAAAACCTAAGGCTTACAGCATTAAGCGCTAAACACGCCAACGCTCAAATCGTAAAAAAGATTCTGTCATACAGCTATGCCGAGCATGATGAGGATCAAGGGCAAGATGCATTGACAAAGCCAAAGAAACTTAAGAAGAAACTTGATAACGGCTCTGAAGTTCACGTAAAACATGACTCCTTGAAAGGTGAGTTCAGTTTCACAGTTAAAAATATAAGCGATGAGCAAAAGCAGCAGCTTGATCAGCTTTTAGGAGATTGGGGATTATCCATATAGTGTGGCGTTTATCTATCATGCTGAAAAATTGGGCATTTAACTGTTTATAGTGTCATTTTCTTTGAACTAAGCTGTAAACCTGTATATAATTCGCTTCGGAGTTAAATTGCCCCCAAGCGTTTATCTCTGTCCCCCTCTTACGCTTTTGCGTAGGAGGGGGTTCTTTTTTTCAAACCAGAAAATATACAACTCCCCCTCCCCTTATATCTTTACTTGATCAACTCCAAACTTGCGAAAATAAGCTTGTAGCCACAGAATTCTTTAGGCCAGTGTATCCTTTTACTGATATAAGTTACTCTTTTATCAACCTCAATGGCTTGTACTATTTTAAGAGAGTGATGAGAGCAAACCAATGGACTTGTATACTAATCGAACTTCAAAAAATGATTTCATTAAACATGGCATCACAGATCATATAGAAGATGGAATGGACTTATTCATTGCTTCAGCTTTTTTCACAGAGTTTGATGTTATAGATGAGGTCCTTGGAAAAGGATGTAATTTAAAAATCATTGTGCGACTTGGTTTTCCAACCTCACCATCTGCACTAGATAGATTACTAAACAATAATAAGGTTGAAGCTAGGTTCTTCACGACCAACTCATTCCATCCTAAGCTTTACATTTTTGGTGATAAGTCCATCTTGTTGGGTTCAGCGAATCTAACTCGATCCGCCATATATTCTAATCAAGAAGTTATGATTGGCATCCACCCGGAAGATCATAGATTTATAGAACTGCAAGAGTTATTCAGTGAATACTGGCGTGACGCAAAAGTGCTCAATAGAGATGCAGTCAAATGCTATCGGAGTATCTATAACAAGTACTATCATGCAAATAAACTATTAAATGACATGGAACACGATGTCATCGACACCATGGGGGATGTGAACTTCTCGAACATCAATCGCGGTAAAAAGAAAGCATCACAGAAGTCTATTTTCCAAGATACATACCAGCGTTCATATCAAGAATCAGTTAGTGCTTTTAATCGAATAGTAGAAATCTACAAAACCTTCGATAGAAAAGTTAACGGTGACTTAATACCATTAAGATTAGAAATTGACTCATTCTTCAGCTTTGTTCGCGACTTCTATGCCACTCAAGACACTTGGAAGCACCAACCTCTTGGATGGGATGAACAACAACGGTCTAAAACGGCAAAACTTATTAATGAATGGATGAATACAAAATGGGAACATTTTGAGGATCGCATTGTTCCGCATAATTATCCCCTTATAAAAAAAGTCCTCGGTTCAAAGGAAGCAATCATATCAGCTTCAATGATTGATATAGTTGAGGCACTTTGCATTCTGCACTCTTTCCATGACCGGTTTCGCTTCTACAAAGGTGGCCTCAATACATTAAAGGAGAGCTTTATGGGAAGTAATGAAGAACAGAGGGTAAAAAAGACTCTGATATACCTACTATACGGCACTGGAGACCCTGTAACACGTATGGCAAACTGCATATACGATAGTGAGTATAAGTTGAACCAATTCGGAAAATCTAATGTTCAGGAGCTAATTGGATGGATTAACAAAGAAGATTTGCCAGTCATCAACGGTAGGACAACTAAAGTACTAAGATACTTCGGCAACAAAGTTGTTCAAGTAAGTGAGTAACGAAAGTTATAGTTATTGACGCCTCACTTCTGTTGAAATGAGGCAATATGATATCCTAAAAACTACGCTACTTCTTCTACCTCTGCATCGGTCTCAATAAGTCTAATCATTTGCTCATATAAATTAGTCCGCTCAAAGTTCTCCTTTGTATATTTGCTTCGAAGATACTTCTCTACCCCTTTGACAGTTACATTTCTATCTGATGATAATGGTTGCTTAAACACTTGAGCCAGCAACTGGCAAAAGTCATGCCCATTCGCGGTCTGATATATACAATAACCAGCTTGATTTAACTCTACGTATTTATTGTATATGTCGATACAATGAGTTTGTTCTACTCTCGGACTTCTTCTGATTGCAGCTTCGATTAAGATTTGAATGTTTATTGACACATTAAAATCGTTAACCGTCACAGCTTCGCTAGTAAAGTAGTTCATACCTTTGAATCTCACATTCAAATTCAGCAACCTACAAGCGAGTTTTACAAGACCGATTTCATTACAGACGCTCATCAGATTACTCATTAATCTCTGACCAACTTCATCGATCTGCATCGGACCCAGAATATGATTTTGTGTATGTTCAGTTATAAAATCTGTGATAAATTCATCATGAAGCATCATAATTTCTGTATCATGCACGTCCGTCATAAATGTATCGTTGTAAGTCTTTTCTAGTACGTGGTCGAAGTCTGCATCGACTATACCGTAAACTTGATTAGAAATACGAGTCCTCAGCCTATCAACAGCTTCTATGACATCCGCCTTTCCACTTGCTGGAGTGCAGTAAAAGAACTCTGTATTTCTCAACACCATGTTAAACAGAGTAATATCGGAGTCGCCTTCAACAACAAATATAATCCTATTGCCTACGTGGTCAGTTTGGACCTGTAAAAGCAGAGCGCTAAATTTAGTTTCATCGCTACGTTCTCTGGTAGCATCTCTTAAACTCGACATAACTAGTTACTCTTTGCAATCACATGCTTGTCAAAGAGGTCAATTGAACTTTCCCACTCATCACCAATCACATCCGGTGAATGCGTTGTTACTATAAGCTGTGAGTAGTGATTAAACTTTGATATTTGAGAGAACTCATTAAGGAGGTCTTTCTGCCATGAAATGTGTAGAGATACCTCAGGTTCGTCTATCAAAATGATTGCACCATTTTCTGCTTTGAAAATTAGATCAAAGAAAATAGATACTTGGTTCTTCTCGCCTGAAGACAACTTTTCTAAAGGTATATTAGCACCAACATGATTGAAGAATGCGAAGCCGTATTCCGGGTTAACTGCTATAGTTTTAAATGAAAACTTTTTCTTCTCAATTAGCTTCGAGAACTCGCTCAAACGTCCTACAAAGTCTTCATGCAAAGATTCTTCATAGAATATTTCATCCAATTTATCACTCAAGTTAATGGTGTAGTCTGATACAAGGTTTAAGTCATTCAATTCGAGATACTTACTCGACTTTGGTAGCAATCCGAAACGAGTGTAAGGTGCTAACAGGTCTTGTAGGCCAACTATCCTCTCTTTCTGCATGTACGGTAATGCGTTATTTTGAACTTCGTGTGATTCTATTGAAATGCATGAAAATAAGTCATAAACCAACTGGTCAAGCTTGTGCAATTTACTTAGCGCAAACTTCATTTTATCTTCTAGAAACGCTCTTTGCTTTGTAATGATGCTATATGCTTCAGTTTCGTCATTCAGATGTACAGAATGGATAAGAATAGAAAAAGCTTTTCTGTAATCAAATACCTTTTCTTCAGACAAGTTTTGGGTTGAAGGAATGATGATCTTTTTTGTGTCATTAAGAAATGACTCGATCTGCATACCAGATTCTGAGTTGAAGTAACGGACAAGACCAAGATTGGTTTTCAGTTCGAATGTATCAAAACTTATTTTAGATAATTCTTTGTAGTTATTTGAGATAGCATTATGAATCAATTTGAGAAGCATAGTCTTACCATAGCCATTGGGGCCTGTAATAACCACATGATCGGACTCTGGAAGTTCAATGTCATAGTTTAAAAAACCAAACAGATTCTTAACTGTAATTTTTTCTATTCTTAGGAACATTTTGTAGTATTTTTATTGAAAATTATGTCGCATTGTACCATTAGAGGTAATGTCGTAAAGTGCATATTGATTCTGGGTATTTCTGTTTCTGTGGGTTATTCAGTGATTTATGGGTAATGACCAAAGACCAACGTAGCTTGAATAGTAAAGATTTATTAGTCTGAACTCGTTACTTTATCTAGACGATTTATATCCACATTCTTAACCAAAGCATCTGCATCAAATATCAATTGATTTTTTTCATTAACTTTTGGTCTGAATAAAACTAGTACTTTACCAAACTCCCCTTCTGCCTCAGCTGTTAAGGTCGTATTTCCTGAACTATCAACCAAGTAGTTTGTTGAGTCTGAATCCAACCTTCCAATTCGGCCATTCACGTGAATAATTCCAACGTCATAGTCTCTTGATGACAAACTCTCGGAAAAATACTTTTTTAACTCTTCAGGGTTATCCAATATAGATTCAGGGTCATCAACGTACGCACTTGCAACCTTAAGTTCTATATTCTGTTTATTATGAATTGATGTATAATCCGGCCCATTTGGAGTATTTGAAATGCCAGGGCTAACATATAAGCCCACAATTGCCCAAATTGCTGAACATGATGTAACTATTGCTCCTCCACCTTTTGATGAAACCTTGAGATTGTTCCATTCGATTAGTTGCTCCTCTTCCTTTAACGAGGCGCCTCTTTTGAAAATTTTATAACCAAAGTACGCAACGAAAGAACCAATAGAGAAACACAGAAGCATCCCTATACCGTTAAAGACAATAATACCCAATCCTGTCGGAGGACATTAAAGTTTGAAACTTTTCTATTTCCGAAGTGCGTTACTATCGTGGCTAAAAGAACCCAATACTGACAATAAAGATCGACACTTAGATTCAATCAATGTGGCTATCCAACGAAAGTGTGACAACAAAGTTTGAAACTCGCTTTTGGACAGAAATGAGTTAGAGCCGACCAACGGCTCTGTGCCATTTGCGGACGTTGTTAACGCCTAGGTCACATGCTGCGCAAACTAAGGCACGAAGAGTTTGCTAAACTGCCGAAGGCAGAGCAAACCGAGTGACGTGTTAGCAGTCATGTGCACCGACTTGTTAGATTTCATTTAAAGAGTTAATGCCCTGTTCATGTAGTTTATTTAAACCATCTTTCATTGCTTTAACTTGCTCTATTGAATGACCCTGCCAGCTTGATACTTCACCTACAACTTTAAATGAATGGATTGAACGATATGACATAGTTGGATTCCCTGGGAACTTTCTATCCGTTAGGTCAGGATCATTTTCAATTGGACCTGTTGGCTCAACCAAATAAATTCTTTCGCGACCATTACCTAGGGCAAGCTCTGCTCCCCAAATGGCAGCATCTAGTGTAGCTGTCAAAAATATATACTTAGCCTTATTATTTTGTCCAAAATTTGAATTAAACCCTGTTTCTATAAGATCTCCCAATTTAAGATCTGCTTTGGTTCCATGAAAAAACGTTTGAGAAAAAGGTTTTGCATTTTTTTGGGCATTCTCAGTCATATCTTTTTTCCTAGTTATGGTTTTTATACTAAATATTGCGAAATTATAGCTAACATGAAATCTAACGTTTTAGTATTTATTTACACATGAGTGTAAATAAATCATTTGTTGAACGGACGGCGACTTGTGAATCACTGTATTGGAATCATTTATGCTAATGGAATTTGCTTTTTTAAGCCTGAGGATGATTGATGACGTTATCCGATTTATCTTCATCATTGCATTCCATTGTCACTGTCGTTCAGTCGATTAATGGTCTTAATTTACGTTACTTTTCTGGTTAATTGCAAGTGTATTTTTTACACACGCAAGCGCCAGTCTATCAGGCGGCATTCAGTCTAATATTTGCGTAAATGGTTTGACGTCATCATTGTTTAACTTGAATCCAATCCTCTTATCTGTTGCGTTAAGGGGAGCACGATAGCGACGAATATCAATTGCCCTTGATGGCAGTGCGAGCAAACCCAATGCAGTTTGGTTTCCACGTTATCCATGGCGATTTTATCGGTTAAATCACGGCACTGTGCTCGAATGAGGGGGATGCGCTTGTTACGACAAGCATTGGCTAAAAAGCCATAATGGCGAATACGCATAAAGCCTTTAGGCAGGACATGTTGTAAATAGCGCCGAATGAACTCATCCATACTTAAGGTCATGAATTTGGTTTTATTGTTGTCACGATAATCCTTGTAACGAAAGCGCACACGACTGGCGTTATAGTTCACTAATCGTGATTCAGATAAGGCACCTTTGCGGGTATAACGTGCAAGATAGTGCAAGAGTTGATGTGGGTAGACACAGGCTTTGCTGTACACGCACCAAGTGGCGGGTAATGACGGTAGCGCTATGGATTGTGCCTTGAGTGCCGCTATCATTTTACCTCGAAACACAGTGGATAAAGCCTTAACAGGATAGAGATAACCTTTAGTGATAGGTTGCCACTGCGATTGTCGATTGAGGCTACCTGCGGGGATTAAACAATGCACATGAATATGTTGGCTGAGGTTTTGCCCCCAAGTATGCAACACACAAGTCATGCCGAGTTGACCCTGATGACGATGGGCAGCGAATGTCATGAGTGTTTGCCAAAGGCTCTTAAATAAACAGTGATAAAGCACGTTAGGTGCATAGTGTGCGATTAGGTTAAGTTCATGCGGTAAGGTAAACACTAAGTGAAAGTAAGGGCAAGGTAGCAGTGACATCGCTTGTTTGGCAATCCAAGCTTGCGTGGCTTGTCCTTGGCAGCGAGGACAATGCCGGTCTCTGCAACTACAACTAAATTGCTCCTCATGACCACACTGGTCACAACGCCACTGTTGATAACCGAGTTGTCCTGTTCTACACGCCAAGATATGTGCACACACTTGATATTGTTGACGGGTTAATCGGTGCTGTTGTTGGTAATGCGGTAATCCTTGGCTGAGAATATCCGCCAGATGAAGCGGTGGCATGCGTTACTGCAAGTTGGCTAGTAAATCAACGCCCCCATGCCCAAGCTCTGGCAACCAATGCAGATAGCACTCGGTCGTTTTAATGCTGCGATGCCCAAGCTGGTGCTGTAATTGATGCAACGGCATCCCTGCCTCTAATTGATGCGTGGCATAGGCATGGCGTAACTGATGCGCGTTCACTTTATCCTTAAGCCCAAGCTGTGCGGCGATTTTTTTCAGTGCCTTCGTATAGGTGGAGCTACTGAGAGGTTGGGAGGCTAACCAGCGAGAATAGAACAGCCACTCTTTGGGGTGATAGGCTTGCCAGTACACGTGGAGTTGATGCAATACCGTCTCAGGAATCACCACATAACGAGACTGGTTGCCCTTGCCGTGTTCAATAAAGGCCGTTTTACGTTGCCCATCAATCTGTGCCACTTTGAGGTGGGTTAATTCATTTAAGCGTAATCCACAGCCATAACTGAGCATTATCATGGTTTTTAAACGTAAATCTTGGCAATGGTGAATCAGTAAGTGGATATCTTGTCGGCTTAAATATTGGGGTGGCTTATGCCGTTGCTTGGGTAAAGTGATGGCTAATTGCAACGGCCGGTGGAGTATGTGTTTGAATAAGAAGAGGACACTATTAATTTGCACCAATTGGCTCGCTCGGGTTAATCGGCGCACCTCAGGCTCATTAAAATAGTGATTCAATTCCGCATCCGTGACTTGCGCTAAGGATTTACTGAAATAGTTCTCAATGCGCTGTAAGCAACCACAGTAGGTCTCGCGAGTTCGTTGTGAATAGCCCATGAGTTCAATTTCAGTGGCGACTTGTTCAATGAGAGAGTTCATTGTTACCTCCAGATTAATGGGTTAAATCTCAAGGTAAGTGTGGTCGTTGATTGGGATGTTTGCGACTCCGCGCAGCGGCTTAGTTCAACAATTTAATAGTGTGCAAATCGCGCATATTTCTACCACGTAATAGCTCACTTTTCTGGTTCATACGTTTTTATCAAATTAGCTAACCTTTTGCTAGCTATGAAAATATTTGAAAGTTAATGACGTGGTCTAAGGACAAAAATGCGCAAATTGCTCATTTACCTGAATATGGGGGAAGTTTGTTGATTTTGGATATAAAAACGGTATCAGCTGAACATTTTTCACCGTCCGCTGATCGCTCATTTGCGACGCTCGACTAGACTTGTTTTGGGGCATAAATGTGTTGACTCGTTTTTTTGTAAGAGCCTCTTGCAAAATTGGGCAGTGGGATTTGTCCAGCAGCCTGTTGGTCAATTGCGAAACAATTTGCTTCACAAATGAGCTGTCCTGAATTTAGTCAACAGCCTGTTGACCAAATTATTCTTATGAAGGTTTACTGCGTTCTAAACACGTTTAGGAGCAGAAATGAGCCGTTTAAGTAACCTCAAGCCAAAGCTTAATGTAATGAGAATAAGGAAAACGACTATGAACATAAATATTGGCTTGTAGAAATTAAACGGTTCTTCAGTACGGAAAAAGTACTGATAGATACTATCTCCAGCAGCAATGCCTAATGCGATATAGCACTTATCGGCAACTTCCTTTGTCATATATCCTCCTTCGCATATAACGCATTTTATACGGCTTTTCATAGTCCTATCATGCAGCCTTTTCAATCACAGTTCAATTAATAATCAATAGTTTAATGAGATGTTATCGGTATTAGATTGCAAAATGACGTATGATTTTTAAAAAGCTTACTTCGACACTTCCTCGAATAACTACAAGTAAGGCAAACGTACAATCACAAATTGTGAGTAGACTTTCGCGCAGAGAAGGAATGGGGCAAAATCGTCTCAGAGAAGAAGGCAAACTACGACAAATGGCACCGAAAAGTTTCGTACTTTATTGTCATAGTTCTAATCTTTATTGTTCGAGTTTCAAACTTTGTTGTCCACCGACAAATCCTTCCATGGATCTCCCTTATCTTAATTTTACTATTATTTTGTTAATTCATCTAAACAAGCTTAGATCATTCTTGTATCAACAGAGCTCAAACTTAGATTCTTTTTTCTTAGGCTCACCTTACATTCTGTTTACTTATGAACTATTAGTTATTCCGAAAGTATTTATCTGTATTCATTAATTCGTATCGGCAAGTGAGCTTTTTCTAAGGAGTATTTTGTGGCTACCATTCATTCAAACGCATTTGAATTTAATCTCGATGGCTTAACTAATATCAATTTCATAGAACAATCCCACTGTATCACCCATGGTCAACCTTATGATGGAGTCCGTTGCTACAACGCTTGTCACAAGGAGCCAGCAAAATTGGTTGTACTTGCTGGCAGGAAGGGGTCACATGAAGTTTCTAACTGGCTAGTGTCAAATGTAAATTGGCCCAAAGAAAACGGCCTAGGAGGTGCAATAGCAGATACCTATATGGATGACATTCCACGTAAACTCAATTTTGCCATTCGTGGTTGTATCATACTCACCATCTTCGGTATTGAGTACACAATCGAAGACATTGTCCTCGCACAAGGTAAGTCTGGTGCTTACAACAACTGGTGGCTTGGTTCGAGCTCAATGATAAAGATAAAGGCAGAAAACATGACAGATTCATATGCTCAGGAGCTGTCCGAAATGGCCAACAAGTTGATTATGGCAGGACTATCTAAGAGTTTCGCTAGAGCAATCAATGCTATCGGCATTGGAATATACAAATTAACAAAACCACATAAAGTGGGTCGTTGTCTAATTGGGTGCACGAATGACCAATTCGATAAAAGTAAGTCCGTGGTTTTCATAAGTATGAAAAACAGTTCGGCTGATGCAACTATGATGGGTACTTACGCGCTTGATTCTGAAAAATTGTAGTATTTAAAACACTTTAGATTAAGAATATACATTGTATATTCTAATACTTTTTTTTTGAACAACCATGTTGATTAATAGTTAATCAAGAGTTCTGGAACACTATGCCAGATGGATATCTGAGTAATATACACTGTATACTATTTTAACAAATAGCTCCCTTTA
This sequence comes from Vibrio sp. 779(2023), assembly GCF_033344285.1. Taxonomy (NCBI): domain Bacteria; kingdom Pseudomonadati; phylum Pseudomonadota; class Gammaproteobacteria; order Vibrionales; family Vibrionaceae; genus Vibrio; species Vibrio sp. 779(2023). The sequence continues at coordinate 165,501 of NZ_JAWPOM010000008.1, read as the reverse complement.
AAATATACAGTGTATATTTACAATGTGACATCAATACTGGTCCCATTAGAATATACACTGTATATCACCCCAAAAATTCACATCACTTAAGCGTATTGATTAACTTAATTAAACTATCTGGGTCAGAGGTGTAGAGCGATACCAGCTCCTTTTTACTTAGGTTAGTTAGTATCTTGGCTATCAAATCCTGGTTAGTATTGGTTACTAGGTTCTGAACCTTAAACTCTGAATACCCCATAACCATCGCAACATACAAGTGCCTGTTTTCCTTAAACCACTTCCAATAGGCAGACTTAGAGAAGCCTTCATCTACAAGTCGATCTGGAGCACTAGGCAATCCTAGTTCGGCGTTAACCTCTTTTATGGTTTCCAATTCCACCAGCCTGTTGACAAATAGCTTTAGTTCATCGTAATCATTACAGTAGTTGAATGCATTATCCAACATGAAAGCCTGTTTCGGCTTTGATTTCTGCCACAGTTTTATTGTGCTTTCACTCTGTTTAAACGCTTCAGCTAAGAGAGATAAATCGTTTTTATAGTCATAAGTAAACATAATTGTTTTATAGATTTAATAGTGATTCGAGTAAGGGTTTTGGCGTTACATTTCTTGTAGAACGTTTAGTTACTTTTGTCGTATGCATATTACTATCGACTCGATCAGGAGAAATTGTAACATTCGTATTTACTGGCATTGTACATAAATCCGTTGATAGAGATAGACGCTGTTCGAGTGAAAACTTTGATATTGTTTCACGAAGAGAAAATCTCTTTATATCTTCAATTTGAGCTTTAAACCACTCGAGGGTGATAAGAGCCTCAGATAGGTTTGACTCATATTCTCCCAACCGAGTTAAGTAGTTTTCTACGCTTGGGTTAAATGAAGCTAGAAAATCTTGTTTGTCTAAGTTAATCACATTTGAGGCTGGTGTTTCGATATTACTTAGTCGCGTGTATAGAGCTGCATTCAGATTTCTCAATTCAGTTTTTAGACAAAGATATTCCTCTGAACTTTTATACTTAAAAACATCGTCAAATTTCAAGTTAGATAGGTCTTTAGATACCTTAGCGATTTTTGAAACTGTTTCACTATCAATACTATTAATGGCATTTGAATACACTCCTTTAAGTGCCCAGTTCATCGCAATAGATTGCTCTAGTACTGAAACAACTGAGTTTAGCTGTTCGATTGTAAAGTGTGTAATTTCCTTCTTAATAGATGGCTTAGCATTCAGTTCTGTTAGTTGGTTAGTAGAGAGAGAACTTTTGTAGAACTCTTCAATCGATTTGAACGAGTCTGAGCTTAATAAAGACCAGCACTTTAATGTTCGATGAATCTGAGGCTGATTATCGGTCAAGAATAGTGTGGGATTGTTTAGCTTGACAGTTGATTCACCAAATCGAGCCAGGTATTTCTTCAATCTATCACAGTGATTCCTTAATCTACTCTCACAGCCTTCCAACGGCCTAGACAGTTGCAGCTTTATTTTGTGTCTTATTGCGTTTCTACGCTCCCGAACATGAAGTAATAGCTTAGCTTTATCGATCCTATGCTTTTGCATAGAAACCATAAAAGGCAATTGTTTTAGTTCTGATGCATTCATGTCTTGGTAGTCGAAACAACCAAGTTCTGACAGTAACTCTGTTCTCTTGGCTATGTCGAGGAATGTCGGGTAGTACTTTAACGATATCCTAACGGCCCCTGTCTCTACCATAGAACGTGCCACAGCTCCTAATTGCGTGGACCGTACTGATTGTTTTCTATTAGAGAGAGACAATCTACGTCTTCTTATGTTCTGAATGAGTGCAAGATCATGTTCAGCTTTAATTCTTTCGTAAGGTTGGGTTAAGTGCCACTGACTGAGAGTTCTTTCATTAACTACAATATTTAACTTGTCGCCTAGAGCGGCATTAGGGTCAATATAATGTGCTGGTGTAAAAACATCTTTAACTTCTTCGCCCAAGAGATCGATGTCAGGGTGAAGCACTCTATGATTATCTGCATGCGCATAGTGAAGTCTTGGATTTGTTTCAAGATTATAGAAAGAGAGTCTTGTTGTTCCCTTAGTAAGTTTACCTGATCTAATTTTTGCTACACGTTTTGTGAAATCTAATGAAGGTTTAACTTTTCGAGCCTTTTCCTGGTATTGGATATCAGTAACATGCGATAGATAGGGTATAGAAAGCTTGGTGTTTATCTTTCCACCGCCAAACATAGAACTAAAGGATGCATAAATCACTTTCGTAGCTTCTTGGATAGAACTAAATTCAATGCTACTAATTTGCTCATCAATTTCGTTATACCAATTTAGTGCTTTTTTGTTTGCATAACCCTTAAGTAGACTAGTTTTAAAGTACTCTGAAAATGCACTAGAAGCTTTACGTCCATTACACTCCAACTTGATTACCTTATCAGAGTTACTTGAAATCAAATCAAAGAGTTCAACTCTCTCAGCATTGACCATCACTGAAATCCTTCCTAAGAGATCACAATGTTTAGATCGAGAAGTGTCCTGGCTGATTGGTTCCAGCTTTAAATTATGAGCAATACTCACTTTTACAGGTAACTGTGTTTTAGGGAGGATCTTCGTGGTGCAGTTAAAATCGCTTTCATTCAAATCGCTCGCATCTATTGGACGCTCCCAGTAGCTAAGAAAGGACTTATGATTATCAATAAACCGCACTGGGTCATTGTCAACATTAAGAGTTTTCATTAATACGGCTTCAGGTAATTTCGATGAGTTAATGCTGATTTTTCCATGAATAGATTCGTACTCTGCATTACTTTTAGGATAAGGAATCCAGCCATTACCTCTCAAAAGTTCATTCCAGATAACCAAAGGTCTATAGGGAAGGGCATTTACTCCATCTAGACTCCATCTAAACGAAAGATAAGCAGCATGCTTTTCAGAAAAAATGTTTATTAAGGGTTTCTGGGCCTCTTGAATGTACATATCAAGAAATGCTCTTCTGGCTTTAGCGTTCAAGCTTCTATCATTTTTGATGTCTATAACGCCTTCATGTTGGTCGACGTACCCACTTTTATATAGTCGTTTGAACTCTTCAGCTTTTTTAGATGACTCAATTGAAATTTGAGCAAAATACCTAACCAACTTTTCTAAATACTTTACTTTTAGAACGTTCGGCTGAAATGCTACTCGTTGATATGCTGCAAAATCGATAGCTTTGGCATGCATCATTCTCGCATCCATATTGCAACTCAGCTGAAACATGAAATCTCTAATGCGCAGAACCTCTTCCTGTAAAAACACTTTCCATCGAGTATGTTTAGCTAGTGAGTTTTGGGTTTTATCGTGTTGAACCATTGTGCATAGTGTGCATCCAAATCGACTAGATCCATTGCAACCATTTGAATTCTTTTGTCCTACTGCAATCTCACAGACATCAGAAGAAGCATTCCCATAAATGGCCAAAAGCAGGGCGAAATCAGAAAGGAAGCCGGGAAGGGGAGGGAGCCCAGCTAAACTACGAGTAAGAGGCTTAGCTCCAGAAAGTTCTAAGGAAGTGAAAACCTCTTGGGTAGACCAGTCACGTATTGGAGCGTATAGAAACAGTGGGTAGCCTGTATTTAAGTCAGACTCTTTCATCTCTTTCAATAAATCACTTATAGACTTATCACTGGTTCCCTGAATAACCATATTACCTTTTCGCTTTGTACTCTCGTTGTTTCTTTGCCCTGTAGCGCAAATCACATCAAAACGGGTGTATTGCTGTAGTTCTTCGTCTGATTTAAAGCGGTCCAATAGGTTTTTTAAATATCTTTCGCTAGGAACAATTTTGAGAATAGAGCTGCAGTCACTATTACGTTGTGCATTTGGTATTAGCTTATTACTAGTCAGGTATTTGTTCGCGTACTCTTCATGAAATGACGGAGTGACAATATCGTAGTAAACGTTAATATCGTTATCTTTTGCATAGTCAATAAACTTAGATTTAACCCACCTGGTGTACATAACCATTGGAAGTGATTCCGAAAGAGTGTCAACCGTTGAAACAATTAAGGGGCGAGTTTTTTCGATCCAACCATTTTGAATACAAACTCGATAAGCTTCAGAAGCAGCATTCAAAACTGTGCTGGAGTCTTTACCCATACTGCAAGGAACAAACACTAGCGAATCACTAGATCGCAAAATCGTTATAAACTCTTCTACAACCGCATTGAACTTGAAGCTAACACTCTCGTGCAAAGCCACCAATTCGTTTTCTATTAGGTTTGTTGTTTCAAAAATATTAACCATTGGCTGAACCATTACTAAAGACCGACAACTATATAATACCATATTTAAACACACTTTATAGACTTAAATATACTTAGTGCACTTTTTTGTGCACATATATTGAAGGAGGTGTATTTATATGGTATTTTACTTCTATTCTTTTAGTCATCGGGTCAAGACATGTACACACCAATTTATTCTGAACAAGACCTTCAATTAGTACTCTTCAGAGCTAACGAGGGTATTTGCACGAATGGCATTTCTGTATTTGAGGGGGTAATAACAGGCAAAGAATTTGCTGAGAACTTCACTGAAGAAGAGAGCTCAGATAGTTTAAATGAGTATCAAAAAAGACAGAGAGACCTTGAGAAAGGTCGTGCACAAGGTTTGATTAAGTATTTCGACAATAGGGAGGATACAGTACTCCCTAGCATTACTGTCTTTGTTTCTTCATTAAAACTCCATGAGGAAATATCTATTGGTAACAAAGAAGTCGTCACAGCCACATTAGAAAGTTCATCTGACCGTCTTGTATGTGATGGTCAGAACCGTTTGAATTTGTTTAAGGACAGAGTTACGAATGCTAGTCCTACTCAGTACCATACGCTGGGAGTTAAATTCATTGTTACAAACACGGACACCTTAGAGCCAGTCACTCAAAAGATTAGACAGGTATTTTCTGACTACCACTTACACCTTCGTAAACCAACATCAGCACAAAACTTATTCTTTGACAGCTCGCAAAGCTTTTCCAGATTAATTAGGGACCAGATACTCGATAATGTATTAGTTGATGGTCATTCACTAAAGCGGTTTATAAGTACCACAGGAAAACCCAAGAAATCCCAGTTAATGGACTTGAAGCAGTTAGGCGATTTCATTTGTACCGCATTAGGTACAACTCCTGTAAAAATGAACAAATTGCTTGAAGGTTCAAGCGATACCGAAGCTGAAATAATTCGCTTAACAACTCCATTCCTCACCAAGTTTTTTTCTCTTATACCTATGAGGTTTCTTTCAGACTCAGGGCCAAATGTTATGTACACGAAAAGTATATTTTGGAAAGGGACTGCGATAGTAATTCGATCTATCTTTGAAGAGCATTTGTCTCGAATGCATAAAGCCCCCATTGATTGGTCAGTACTAGATGGGATAGTTCGATTGCCTGTGAAAGATATTACACATGACTTTTGGCTAGAGAATAATGTAGTACAGAAATCTATTTCAAGAAATGGAAGTATTAAATACAGAATGATCCGCAGCTCAGAGAGAAGCTGTGCTACTGCTATTTGTAAAGAACTAGAACTACCCTCAGTGGGAGAAGAAGTATGAAGTCACCAGAGAGTAATGACTTAGACCTGAAAGCACATCGATGCCCTAATGCGATGACAATGGCGAGAATGGGTCTATCTCGAGCAATTAAGGAAGGTGTTAATGAGTACAACATATACAGCATAGAACCACTGTTAGGAAAGCACATATCTGCTTACTTAAATGATGTCCAATGTAAATTTGAAATTCACATTGAATCGGTAAGGATACGTGACGAACATAAAAAGTTATGGTGTAACGAAAGCACAATCTTTGATGAAGATGATTTCGAGTTTGCAGAGCACTACTGTCGGTACCGTATCGCCTTCACCAACAAATCAAATTATGGTGAAAGTTGAGTACAACCCTTAAAAGAAACCGTGAACCAATTTCCTTAGTTCGAAAACTAAAGTTGATTGTAATTCGCTCAAGGCCTATATTGCTTTTTATCCATAAATGACAATGGTAGATTGCAATGAATAACATTAATCTCATTACAGTGGGGATTGCTTTAGCGGTTTCCGCCCCCTCTGTAATTGCTTCAATCAAAGCACCACACAATGCAGGGAGCTACAATAAAGTTATTAAGGTTCCTTCACACATGAACCAAACAAGTGCAGTTGGCTTGGATGATACTTTAGGCTCCAGAAACATCTCTGACGAAACAATCGTTGAGCTCCCAACCGTCCCAGATGATCCAGTAGGGGACTTTGAGATCCCCAAACCTGGAGAGGATGAAGATGAGGCAGTAGATATTACTATTAACTGTGGATGTGCTTCTGTGAATGTCGCAAGGGGAGCATGTTTTTCTCCAAAAAGAGCTAAAAGCGCAATGGACAGCAAAGCAAGTGGGTACTTTAGCTCATCTTATGGTTCATATTGGCCTAACTCGTCGAACATTGATTTCCTTGTAACATATAACCTGGAAACCAAAGGGATCACAAAAATAGCCATCACTGATCATAGTAAAATATACAATCTCACTGATGAAATCGCTAATGCTGGTTTATTTGAAATTTCCGGGCCAGTGACATCAACTGCTACACCTAGCTGTAGAGTAAGCTTAACTCGTGCTGCGTTTGCTGACATGGGATACTACACAATGGGTGCAGATGATCCATGGAGAGTAAGGTATAGAGGGTGGGCACATTACAACAAACCTTCCGGTTCCAGATACAAAACTGTAAATGGTGGTACCACAAGCACTCGACCTCCATCCGGGAAGACCTACTATTACTAGATAGCTTGAGTTTGTAAAAGCTTTTCTGGGCCTCTCAAACAAACCTTCCTTGGTGTACCAGGTCTTAATATACAAGTGGTACATCAAGGACGTTTTCTTAAAGCGTTAGTTTTCGTCCTAAATGTCACCCCAGACACTATTGGACCATAGTAAATCAATAAGATAGAAGAACACCTCTATCTAAGTGTGACATCTAGGACGAAAGTTTTCTATCTAGTGCCACCGCATATATTTAACTCATTGATATGCTTTTCTACTTTCTTATACTCAAGTAGGCTTTACGTCCTAGATGTCACAGAGAAGAGATTTTTATCTTTATTTTCAATGCTTTAAATATATTCAATGATATCTATAGTAACTAGCTTTTCTTAAATTCCCAACTGGGCTAAACCATTTTACCCCTACGAATGTTTTCGTCCTAGATGTCACCTATCACTCTTTACTGTATATCGAACGTAGAGAAAGTATGACTCCAGTGTGTAGCTTTTTATATCAGCCTAAGGCACAAATAAAATATCTTTTATTTTCAGTCAGTTATAATCATTAAGTTTGAGCTTTATTCTATAGAGTACTGGACACACATTGTTGCTTCTTAAAGTATCATTTTAAAACCGTCCTAAATGTCACCCCTCACGCTCTTGACACAGAAAAACAATTAAAATACATATACTTATAAAAAATCCGATTAAAACATCGCCATAGAACAGTGACACCTAGGACGAAAATAGAGAAAAAAACGCATTGCATATTCATTGATCCCTTACTTTCGTCCTAAGTGTCACCCCTCCAACTAGAAGCAATAGATACTATCCTTATAATTCAATACGTTAGAAGGAGTTCTGAAAAATTAGCTTAACCTTCATTTACAGGGTTTTCATTCAAAGGAAGCAAAAAAGCAGGTTATAAAGAAGGAATTGGGTCTTCATCACCCACAAAACAACTTCAATCACGGATAAAAAACAACAATTAGGGAGTTGGATCACAGTTATTGAGAGGTTTAGCCACCAGCAATATCTGGTAAAGGTGACACTTAGGACGGTATTTTGAGGCAGAACTAGCACACTTGATTGTTGAATGTGCTAGTTGGATGGAAATTTACTTCTTTGGTGTGCTAGTTGAAGCTAATCTTCATCATCTGTGACTATTTCATAGTCGGTTACATCAATGACGTCATCTGATTTCTTCATTGATGTACCTTTAGCATCTTTTGACTCTTCACCAAACTTCTTAATAGCGCTTAGGACAGCAGGGGATATATCTTCACCATTCAGCAATAGTTCTCCAATCTGCTCAGTCAATGCGACCATTTCACTCTGCTTTGGTTGAAGGTTGGCATTGATAGCTTTGATTGCTGACCTTGCAAGGGATAGTTTACTTGGGGCCTTTTTAGAAAGCTCCCAGGTAAACTTAAATGCGACAGTCTTGGTACCTTTTCGAACATCCTCGTAGGAAAGACTTTTGAAAATGTGCAACTTATTAAGTTCTTCAATTGCTGGGTTAAGCCAACGTTTCTTAAGAACCGCAGTTCTGTCATACGAAGAGGGCAGTTGCCACCTAGAGCGCATCCAATCAACATCTAGAATTAGGTTATTTCTTAAATTCTTCCACTGATTGATAGCCTCATAAAGCCTCATGGTATAAACGGAAGATAAGTTTCCTGCTTCACCTATCAGCAGCTGTGTATAGTTTGATGTGGTTTGGTTAATGATACTAATCAACTCAGCATTCAAATACAGCACTACATGTCCTCGTTTAGGACGATAGCTCTGTTTAGTGGTCCAGTGGATAGCATCATAAGCTTTTTCACCATCTTTGCTGTCTTCATCAGGAAGATAGATAACCACACTTTTCTCATGTAAAGATTGTGCTGCGCGTTGTATGTCTCTTGATAGGTTTTTCTTCGACTCATCATCTATCTCGAAGTATTCGATGAACTCTTTGTTAGAAATAGTGATCGGATACTGACCATATTCCATTGTTTTTAAATGTTCGGGAGTAGGGTTTTCCTGATTAATCCGCTTGAGGCACATGTATACAAGCCGCTTCTCATAACGAGTAAGGCTATAAGCTGCCGTTGTTAAAGCGTTCGCTTGTCTAACAGTAAGATCGTTTTTGCTGTTGTTCTCGGTCATGATACTGATACACACAATAAGAAATTGTACCAAATGTAACATTGTAGGCTTAAATGTGCCAGTAAGTAAGCAAACCAACCTTATACATACTTATACAGACTTATCCACAACCGAAAGCGTCCTAGATGGCACGGTAAGTCGTCCTAAGCGATCTTCAAATCTTCCTAAATGTAATAGTGTTTCGTCCTAGATGATCTTAAACGAATTCCTAACTACTTGAATTATAAAAACATAGATAAGTTATCAACACCCTAATAAGATCTTAAAAAAGATCTTAATAAGATCAATAAAAATATTATTATTAAATAGTGTCTAGAAATTAATCAGTTAGAAGGGTAAAGGGACGATCTTGGAGAACAAAGAAGTAGTAATAGTTCTTTTTTTGCATGTTAACTCAAAAAGCCACTCAGTAGAGCTATATGAGCTAATTTGCTCTATTTAGACACATATACCGGGTTGTGTCCAATCATAAGCATAGAGGCGCTCTCAGCTTGCATTTGCCCTAAATTTTCAATGACGATCTTTAGATCATTCATTTAATTAACCATTTGGTTTAAGGATCATACGCACGAACACAATGGGTTTAATCTTCCGAGGCTCTCCAGAACCATCATGTCATATAAACAAAGAAAGTTAAAAAATCATACACAAACAACTGTTATAATATGGTATTTACTGTTATACTAATGGGGAATTAACGGTTCTATCCCGTTGAAATATATGTAATAGCTTGGGGGCTAAAATGAAAAGAAGATCTTTTGTAAGTAGAGAAGAACTAAACTACGCTAAAAATTTACTAGTCTCTTATGGCTGTATGAATAAGGTGATTAACAGCGCAATTCAAATGGTAGATGAACTTGATATTGAGCCTGGCCTAAAGTTCCAGGCTAAGATGGGATCATTTAAGAAGGAATTGGATGTAGCTATATCAGCTATAGGAAAACCAGAATCACGTGCCAAGTTCATTCTAAACATAACGAACTTCTTGGTATCATGGTATGAAAGTGGAAATAAGTGCTTAGACAAGTTCTCGGTTGCCAGGTTTTCAATTTTGCTCTTTCATGCTACTGAACTTAAATTAATATCCGCTCGACAACAATTGGATATCATTTATGGGTGTTTGAAAGTTAGCGAGTTACCAAAATCAGACACACATCTGTTAATCCAGCTGCCCATAACCCAGGATATCTTCACTTTAGAGAAAGTGCAGTCTCACCAATCTAAGGCTCATGTTATCAACCAAGACGATCATACCCTCGTTCAACTTGATATATCTGATGTTCCAAAAGAAAACCAAAGTGCGATAATTGGTGCGCTAGACGATTTAAGTCTGGATGAGGTCTCACTTTCAAAAGATGGAAAGTACCTTTCATTACTCGCTCCATTAACCTTGGAATGCGGCTTAGAAGATACACTCAAGAAGGTTGAAGCTCTAAAGGCGTGTTCAATGCTTGATGTATTTTGCCAATTTAAACCAATCTCTTTAGAAGAAATAGCTGTTAAGTATTGGGATGGTAAGCAGTACTTTGATGAGCTGGCGACAATGTATAAAGCAAGCTCTCAGTCAGAATCTACTCGACAAACTATAAGCAGTGCACTTGAACTAGTTAATACCGGTTACATTCTGAGTTCTTTAGATGGTTTATCCACTCTTTGTCATCGTTTAGCTGTAGATACGGACAAGGACTATAAATATAAAGGATCGTCAGCTCTATATGAGCTTCTGGACACTCTAAGGGGGTTTTATAGAGACTTACTATGGAAACTCGAAGATATGGGTTATGAGTTTCAATATACATCTGCATTTTCGAACGTGCTTTAGTTGATTTTCGGGGATTCCGATTAATGCTTCCACTAACTAAACACATTAACTCGGATTCCCTTTGCTCCCTGTCGCACTTACAAGGTCATAGCGCTAGATTTTAGCTGTATGTACTGGATAGAAACTAGGCATGGGTATAGAAGTTAATCAGAAACACTTCGACTTGATTTAACGTTTGACACTAATTAATAAATCAGCACTCAGAGGGAAACATTTTGTCAGATTTAGACTTCACAAAGCACTGGACATCCGAACGTACCCGCAAAAAGCAAACAGCTCTAACAAAGCTATCAAATGGACTTCTAAAAGAAGTAGTCGAAGACCCATTCTCTAGAGACTTGTTTGAACTCGAAGAAATTGAAGCGATGAAAGTCGCAGCAAAGGCTTTGAGTAAAGCAAAAGAAAAGTTTACCAAAATTAAAGAGAAGAAAGCCCGTATCGAAAAACGTAAGGCTCAAGAGTTAGCAAACATCAATAAACAAGCGAAAAAATATGCTATTGAGGTATTAGATTCGCTTAATTCCAATCCGGATACTTTTACACGAGAACAGCTGTGCCTATGGGTGACGGTCGCTCACTTTACTAGTTCTGTTTTAGATCCTGAGAGTTGGGAGATAGACATTAACGATAATATTGCTAATCACTATTTAGAGAGTGATCACGCATTAAGAAGGCGTAATGTTTGGACTATGAGAAGTAAGGCTCTAAACGCTTTCGAAAATTATTTTAAAAGAGCATGGCAATTCTCTTTTGAAACAGACTCTTGGGTAGTACGAGTGCCAATTAAAGAGTCCGTAGCACAACTTAAGGCACTAATAAATCATGATGAGTACATCAAAAATGAAAAGCTATATGCTCATTTACTTGAGCCTTTAGAGGCTTACAATCGTGAGGTTGATGCAATTAAACGACGCAAGAACATGAAGTCTATTTAACCAGGAGAAGATTCACCAATGACATACGAAGAATTGTACGCCGACTGGGAGTATTTGTTTAAAAAAGTTGGCTGTGCTGAAGACATGACGGGTGGTTATGTTGACTCTGAAGATTTAGAGGAACTACTTAAAAAGCCAACTAAATCTACAGCAAAGAACTGCTTGAATAGACAGATCGATTATTGGTTCAGAGCTGGAATTCAGTTCGACTATGACCTCAAAGGTAGGTCGGTTTTCGATCTCATAGAAGAGTATCCGAAGATAGAAGAAATCGCAGACAGACACTTTGTTGATTTAGATGATTGTCCCGACCCTTTCGTTAAGACAAATGATTAAAGGGGAAAGCATGGTAGATTTATCTATTTATAATATTCGACCTGAGCCTAAAGAAGCTGTCTGCATTGGCTGCGGGTGTAGTGATAATAATGCATGTTTTGAGAACTCCCAGGCATGTTATTGGCTAAAAGTGGATAGAGAAAAACAGCAAGGTGTTTGCTCAAACTGTCATGACCTTTTGTCTCAGTAAATTTAGGAAATGGATGAATTTTCTATAATCACAATCGCTTAATGCCTAACTATAGGAAGGAAATAATGAGTCGTCTTGAAACACTTATAGAACAGAGCAATGATGAACTTTGTAGTGTGTCAGTCCCTGTTAAAGAACAGTGTCTGAACCGATGCAATGAATGTCCAGTTGATGATGAGTTAATTGGAACGTTGACAACAGATAGTAAGAGCTCAACAGAAGAGTCACCAAATGAGTGAGAAAGTACTTCTAGGCACATTATTGGTTGCAGGTTTTTTGTTAGCAGTGAGATGGGCATTTAAGAGTGATACATCTTCATTTGATGAAGCACTTAACAGGTTTCTATCAAGTGAACAACGAAAAGAGAAGAAAGGTAACTCAAATCCTAGTAGTGCTTACGAACGACGCAGGAAGGCTATGTTTAGCGGCACAGATTCGATGGGTTGCTATCAAAAGCACAAAAAGGCCAACGAAAGGCTTCATCGTAAAAGGTGAACCTTAGATAAAAAAATAGGCCCCATATCATGCAATATGATGACCTGGTTTATTAATTGGTCTGGGATGTATTGGTGTAGGAGAGGAATAAAGTTTCATGCTGGTTGTCTTGAGCATCCACAGATTGAGCGGTCCCATTCAAATACGTTTCTGGACAATTATCATTTTCGGAAAATCAAACATTAGCAATCCATGAACAACTCTATGTCTGGGAAACTACTCCCGAACTCATTATTAAGGTTGATTTAAAACGCCCAGCCCCAATATTCTTATAATCCACCCACAACGCTACCTTGGCTATGCAAATCAAACGAGACTTTGACTACTACCACAACCTTCACAACGTCATTACCCACGCCCTGCTTCATTTGCTGTGTCAGGTTTCCGCATCTTCCCGTTTTGTTCCAGTAAAATCACGCAATGACATACTGATAAAGTACCTTAAGCCAAAGCTCAACGATAAGTCGTTATCGAATATCAAAAAAGACATCAAACTGATGATCAGCTTAGCAAGAAAAAAAGGTGGGAACCTAGAAATGAAACTGCATCAACTTAATTCACAATCGAAGCATACAAAACTCATCGGTGCTGAAAAGCTTTATAACCTACTCGTACACCTTTATGACGTAGAGGGTATCGAATCAAGACTGTTTGAGGAGGGTAGTGAAGCGGAGCCTGGGATTCTTTATATGCTAGAGGAACAAGTCGAACACGGTTTTGACCAAGAACACAATCAACTCACCCCGTTATCGATGCTTATCCAACTAGAGCGTGCACCTGAATTAATTGAATCGATTAATGCTCACGGCCTATTTCTTGCTGAAATGAAAGAGTGGAACACCGAGAAACATCAAGCCCACATCTTAGTACACCCAGCTTAAAAAAGCTGGCTAGCCATCATTTAAACGCCCGCTCATTCTATCTTCCATGAACTGGCTTCACCAGCTAGTTCTAAGTTGGACATAAACGTTTTAGAAATGGCGGCGTACTCTGATGGCTGCCATTAAGTATAAAACTTTAATACTCAGTATCAAACTTATTGCTTAGTAACGAAACTTTATTCCTCACAAACAAATGGAGTTAATGGGTTTGAAAGCTCTCCACTAACAGGGTTCCCCCTAGTCGCCACCGAGGCCCACCCGCCGGACTTACCCCTGCATTACTAAGTCTCGTTCCTCGCCAAGTATTGCCGCTCATGGCTGTTATCCACCAGCGCTAGTACGATGCCAACAAAACCCCATTGTCACCGTCCTAGCAGAATGCTGGTGGCCATATGATCCGCCTTCGGCGAGCTAAAAGCATTTGTATCGCTTTTCTTAACGGCTTCGCCTAAAAAGCTGACCCTCTATCGAGCCCTATTGTGTCGCCTTTGTCCGGCCCAAAGTCCAGATAATAAGTTAATTATATTTCACAAAGGTTAGTGTTTAAATGTGGTATCTATTTGTTGTTTTTTATATAATTATGACATAGTTAAGGCAAGTGAGATCAATTGCTTGGGGGCAGTATGATAAAGGTATTAGAGAAGAAAGTTTCTCTCCATAGAAATAAACTAAGAGTATTCTTCGAAGGGCAGTATTTACTAATGGCGGGTTTTAAAGGAGGGGCTAAGTTTCAGCTTAAGTCTGACCGTACAAAGAAAGAAATTAAAATAGTTATTGATCGTTTCGGCTCTCGACAAGTGACCAACTCAAGACGAAACGGTAAAGAGCGACCTGTCATTGACTTAAAGCACGCTGATTTAGATATTTTCGGAGACCATGTAAAAGCCTACATCAAAGATGGTGAAATCCGAATTGTCGAATTGCATTCAGTCCAAGAGATTCATGACAGAGAGCTGAGGTTTAAGGATATGACGAGAAATCTTAAGCCATTAAACCATGCCGTATTCAGCTTTAATTCTAATTTGGTACTCCTTTCTAACGAGTTGGAATACAACTCGCCAATAGAGCTGTTTGATCTAAAGAAGAGTAGCATCAAGGCTGAAGTGATTAGCTTACAAGGTGCGCCAGAGGCTAATTGTTACTTTTACTTAATGACTGCCTTCATCAAAACACTTCAACCATCTGCAATTTTTATAGATACACAGTGGACAGAACCTCTTGAAGCCGCATTTTCCCATACTATGAAAAATATGGGGTACGTAAAAAGTGATGAATTGAATGGTTACTTATCTAAAAATATCTCAGGGGCTGAGCTTGGTTCTGCTTCTGTTGAACTAACTCCGGCTTCACTTATCAAGAAGTTATGTCTCGATAGAGTGATAAAGACTTGGAGGAATCTAAAACAAAAAGAGCGTGTTCAGAGAGCTATGTCAAAGTACAAAGCGAATATACCTTTATCCACTTCAGATATATTTAATGGTATAGGGGTATTGTGCTCAAGTATTTCCGATGGACTTAAGCGTAGTAACCTTTCTACTTTCGTAAAGGTAATTGTCGAATCGAGTGAAAGGTACTTCAATGCATGTCTGCAAAATAATCCTGTGTGGGCTGGGGAGGCACCGGAAGAGCAATACGGATTAAATATGCGATTGGAGAGTGTTGATTTGTCCAGAGGTGGTGTTAGAACGGAAGTCAATTCAGGATCGCTGCCTTGCGAAGGGAGTTCCATAAGCGGTAGATCTAAGAACGGAAATAAATTTGCAGAAGCACACAAAAATACAGGCGGGTGTTTTATCGATTTCTTGCACTGGCAGTCGATAACGAATCCAATTATTTCTGTTTTTGAGAATGTTACTTCATTTACTAAATCAAACTCATACGCTGTTATCGTAGATACGTTTAGTAAAGTGTTTGGGTACAACTTTATAAATATGACATTAGCAGGTTCTCAGTTTGGTGCACTTGAAGATAGAAAGAGGCTTTGTGGTATTGGATACTGCAGCTCCTTCAAAGAGGGTTTAAAGGACTTTATGCCCCAAAAGGTAAGGACAACTTATAAATATAGCTGCTTAGCTGATGTACTCGATGATATACCTGAAACTCATGAAAGCTATAAGCCCTATACATATTTAGTGGAAAAGGAAAAGAGAGACATTGCTCAAAAGAAAGGCTTTCGACTCCAGTGGCTTAAGCCTACTGCTACAAAGGTAGGGTGCATAACCAAATCATACCAAAAGTGTCGATCTACCGATCCATTTCTAATCCATAGCAATGGTAAATTAGCTAGGTTATTTACAACTGTTGAACATGCCAAGTGCAAGCAAATACCAGAATCGTTCGTTCGCGATCTGACCGTAGGACTAGCCCACGAATGTTTGGGCCAGTCGGTGATTTACTCGGCCTTTTGTTGGGTTGGTGAATGGGTTGGTAAGTGGCTTAACAATGTGTTAAACACACAATACGAGCGAATGGCGGTATAGAATCTAAATAGAATATCGACCTGCAATAGAGCTCTTTTTTATTGCTGGTTATGAATTTCTCTCCACTAACAGGGGTTCCCCCTAGTCGCCACCGAGGCCCACCCGCCGGACTTACCCCTTGCATTACTAAGTCTCGTTCCTCGCCAAGTATTGCCGCTCATGGCTGTTGTCCACCAGCGCTAGTACGATGCCAACAAACCCCCGTTGTCACCGTCCTAGCAGAATGCTGGTGGCCATATGATTCGCCTTCGGCGAGCTAAAAGCATTTGTATCGCTTTTCTTAACGGCTTCGCCTAAAAAGCTTTCCCTCTGTCGAGCCCCATTGTGGTCCCTTTGTCCAGGCCAGAGTCAATCTAAATAGTTAATTATATTTAACATTTATTTGTGTTTTAATATGGTATTTATTGGGGGTTGTTAGTATAATTAACACATCAAATAAATACGTCAAATCATTTGTTAAACATAGATAGCTTGGGGGCTACAGATGCAAAATTTAGTTAATAAAAAAATCGAGGAATACATTGGAGAAGACAAGGACCTGCTTGAATATAAGAGCCAGCTTGATCCTTCATCAATTGAGCGAGCTTTTAATGGCCAATCTCAATTTCCTGAGCGTCACGCCGCTCAAGCAGTAGTTGACTACTGCAACGCATTACGGACATTCAAAATTTCACTTCATGAGCTGATCAAGTCCACTTCGGAAAGCGCACCATCGAAGGCGTTTAATTGTTCAGTGGAAGAAATTGTTGAAATTGAGTTTGAAGAATTTCAAAGAAAGTTAAAACGCTACTTCGATGAGTACATAAGTGCAGAGTCCAAATGTATCTCATGGCATGTAACAGGGCCAGCGAGATTCCCTGTGGCGAAAGCAGAAAAGGCCAATAAGAATAGTAGGGATAAGCTTAATCAATATGCAGATTATCCTCAGAGAGCCTTAAAAGCCATTGCAAAGAAACTGTTCCCCGATGGGGATGGTTCAGTTGTCAAAATGTCATCAGATAACCCGGTTGAGCAATTAAGAATTAAAATTAGTGAAGCGGAAACAATGCATGGCTACATGAAAATAGCTAATCGTTTAGTGCCAGCTGCATATAAAGCGTCTGAAAATGGAGAGCTTACAGATAATAGTGCTGCTGTACTTGAAAACAAGATGCTTGAACGTGGTATACCTCAAAACCTCCTTAAAACGTTTTTGGAGCCAAATCCAATAGTAAACACTTGGGGACGATTTAGCTTAGCAAACTCAAATGCTAATATCCGACGATTAAAACAACGTTTAGTCGAAGCAGAGCGAGTCGAAGAAAGTCGAAATTCAAACTCATTAGAAGGTGAATTAGAAAATGGAATTAAGCACGGGGTTATTGATGGGCGCATTGGTATTTGGTTAGGTGGTAGGCCACCGAAAGAGGTTACCCAAAGACTAAGAAAGTTTAGCTTCAAATTCTCACCAACCCGAAATAATGCATGGGTTCGCGCTCATACTGTGAATGCTGAGGCGGTATTTAAGAGAGACGTAGTACCATTTCTTGAACAGCTAGATCCTCAAACATTTGATTAAACGCTCCCCAAGCGAAAAGCCCTTGCTTACAAAGCAGGGGCTTTTTTTTGTCCGTATAAATTCAATAAAAGAAATAGAGACCTTGCAAGAAAATTTCTCTCCACTAATAGGGGATACCCCTAGTCGCCACCGAGGCCCACCCGCCGGACTTACCCCAGCATCACTAGGGCTCGTCCCTCACCAAGTTCTGCCGCTCAAGGCTGTTGTCCACCAGCGCTAGTACGATGCCAACAAACCCCCGTTGTCACCGTCCTAGCAGAAAGCTGGTGGCCACATGAATCGCCTTCGGCGAGCTAAAAGCATTTGTATCGCTTTTCTTAACGGCTTCGCCTAAAAAGCTGTCCCTCTGTCGAGCCCCATTGTATCGCCTTTGTCCGGGGTAAAGTCAACCAATATAGTTAAATATACTTAACTATATTTTATGTTTTAATGTGGTATTTTAGAGCGTGTTTTAGTATAATTTCCTTAGTTGCTTATGTAACTATCTATTTTAAAACAATTGCTTGGGGGCAATATGAAGATTTCATCATTCGATAAGAAAGTAGTCATTTCATTACTTAATCAGCTAACACCCGAAAAGACTGAAACATCCACGGAGAGAAACGGCGAAATAGACAAAGTAGCCCTAGCTGTTCGATTAGGGAAAATCCGATTCATTAAACAAGAAGACCAGTATGTAGATTTAAAAGCTCTATCTGGTGACCTATTTGATCCTGATGTGAACATCGATATAAGTAAAGAAGAACTTAAGCGAAGTGAAAGTGCTTTTAGAGTGCGTGTTCATCGTGAAGGTGTTTGGATTGTCGAATCGCAATATTGGACCGGGAGAGCTTGGGAAGGTATCGAAGGTATCTCAAACAATGTTATTTGTGGCTTTGTAGGTGATGACTTTGTTGGCTCTGGATACGAACTGGATTTAGGTCGCGAAGCACTTACTGCATACAATAGCCAACCCCTAGACGCGCTTGGCTTTGTAATTGATCCGTTCCGTCAAGAATAGTAATCGGTAAATCTAACGTGTATAGAGGGCTCAATGGCCCTCTTTTTTAAAAAGTTGCTTGGGGGCAGTATGGACAGAATCGTAAAGATCAACGAAGAAAAGAAGGTACAAGTAAAAAAAGCACTTACACTAGCATTCAAGTGCGTAAATGCTATTCAAGGCAAACGTCTTAGAAGCATCCGAACCCAACCTATTCAGAGCAAATATGGAAATTCCGACAAGGTGCAAGCATGCTGGTACAAACAGGTACGTGAATTCGAAACCAAACTTGGGTACTTACTGGATGATTTAAATACGGTGCTCCCTTACCTGGAGTGGGTCAATCAAGTACAAGATTTAGGAATCAAAAAATCTGAATGCAAAGGCCAACTTTTAGAGGTTGATTACATTACATGTAATCTCCTTACTAATCTGATTTACAAGTGTACCGCTTTTACAGAATCCTCAGAACACCAAGTAGGTCGATTTACATTCCACGAAATACTTCATGAGTTCATAAATTTAATGACTGTAAGGCATGCACTTGTTTACGGGCTACCACCTAAAATTGAAACAGTCTTCCTAAAGATGATCCGCAATAAACAAACAAGCTTTTTTAAGAATGGCTTTATCCCAGATCTGTTTGTTGTTGATGCTTGCAGTGAGATCAATAACACACTTAAAGCCATTAAATGTAGTAAAGATCGCGTATCTACCCACTCTGTAGAGCCTGGGTATAAGCTTACAGCTGAAGAAGCTAGCTACTACGATTTATATATACTGTAGAAAAATTTGACTGGTCATTATGGCCAGTCAAGCGCTCTCCACTAACAGGGGTCCCCCCTAGTCGCCACCGAGGCCCACCCGCCGGACTTACCCCTGCATCACTAGGGCTCGTCCCTCACCAAGTTCTGCCGCTCAAGGCTGCTGTCCACCAGCGCCAGGACATTGCCAACAAACCCCCGTTGTCACCGTCCTAGCAGAATGCTGGTGGCCATTAGAATCGCCTTCGGCGAGCAAAAAGCATTTGTATCGCTTTTCTTAACGGCTTCGCCTAAAAAGCTTTCCCTCTGTCGAGCCCCATTGTGGCCCCTTTGTCCGGGCCAAAGTCAACAAATATAGTTAATTATATTTAACAATCACTTGTGTTTTAATATGGTATTTATGTGTGAGGTTAGATATAATTATTAACAGTTAATCAATGATATACATTGCTTGGGGGCAGTATGGAAAATTTAGCATTAAAGTTAGTACCCGTTTCAGAACAATTTGAATCAGAATCCTTTTATCAAACACCTGAAGAGATCAAGAAGGAGTTCGAGGTCTCCTCAAAAACTTCAATCGCACGTAAATCTGTTAGTGCCCCATTAAAACAGTTTCTCTCACAGTTCCCTCATTTAGTGTCAGCCCCAGCTTTGAACTATGCGAAAGGGCGTGAACAAGAAAGTAAGGACACTCAAGCTATATACGATTTATCAGGTATGTGTGCAGAGTACGATTACACATTTTGTCCTGATCTAGACATTCTTAAAGCGCATTACTCATTTGTATATTGTGGATATTGCACCAATGTATTGCCCCCTTTACCCAGAAAACAGGTCTGGAAAAACCTAGCTAAGCTCTGTAGTCAAGAGGGCGGCATAGTCGTTGTTTCAGCTCGCTCTAATACGGACCGAGGAATTAAGGGAGTACCGGAGTTTGATGGGTTTCGTACACTCCGAGGTACGTATCAAAAAGGATATTTTAAAGATGAGTTGTTTTTTGAGGCGAAAGAAGTCTTTTCCCACGTAATAGAGCTCAAAACAAAGGGCGCATTTAGGATGGTCATTTGTTCACACTCGAACATCAATTTAGACCAAGGGGAAGGCTAATGTTTGATATCAACAACCAATATACAACAGTTGAGCTTAGCACTGGCCATATAAAGGAAGGAGATGTAGTTGCCCTTGATGAAATCTCTAAGGAAGAATTTTCATTAGTAGCAAAACGAAATACGGGCTATTTCATTAAATTGCATACACAACACGATTTAAATATCCGTAAAGAATATTCTGACGAGCTAAATTTTATCCTTTCGAAAGCAGCCCAATTGGGTTTTAAGTGTGTCGAGTTAGATTCAGATGCAGGAGAAGAGCGATCATTGCCGATCTTTGAGTGGTCCTAACCTATAGAATTTAGCCATCGTCTCGGTGGCTAAATTGCTCTCCACTAATAGGGGATACCCCTAGTCGCCACCGAGGCCCACCCGCCGGACTTACCCCTGCATTACTAAGTCTCGTTCCTCGCCAAGTATTGCCGCTCAAGGCTGTTGTCCACCAGCGCTAGGACATTGCCAACAAACCCCCGTTGTCACCGTCCTAGCAGAATGCTGGTGGCCATATGAATCGCCTTCGGCGAGCAAAAAGCCTTTTATCGCTTTTCTTAACGGCTTCGCCTAAAAAGCTGACCCTCTATCGAGCCCTATTGTGTCGCCTTTGTCCGGCCAAAAGTCAATCAATATAGTTAAATATATTTAACTGAAATTAGTGTTGTTATGTGGTATTTAGCAGTCTGTTTGGTATAATGGCTATTATGGATTGGGGCAGAAATGCTTTAATCGTTGATTGATATTCAAGGCTTGGGGGCTTTATGAAAATTATCGTAACTGAAGGTGCATTTAAAGGTTGCAAGGGAGCACTACTTGAAGTGCTAGAAGATGGATTCTCTTATGTAAAACTTGAGACTTCAAAGGGTAGTGAAATTAAAGTAGTTTTGCGGGGCAATGAATTTGACCAATATACGGAGTTTTTAACTTCAGTTCGATTTGGCTCTTCAGAGAGCAAAGCTTTCGTTGTCAGTGCTATCAATCCTAAGCATGCAGCCTATATTGCAGCCCAGAACATTAAAGAGTGTTGTAAGAATGAAAATGTTCATGACTTTTTTGTAGATTTGGTAGCTGACCGGGAATTCAACATCAGTCAAGGATTTCAGTTCTCATCCAAAGAGCTAGAGCAAGATTTGTTTACTGGCTTAACAGCTTAATCTCAAGGAGTAAGAGAGGAATATCCATGCTGAAATATATTGAAAATAGCTTAACTTCAATACCATTGTGCGAATCAAGGTTTTCTTCTGGAGAGGAGGTCATTGTCGTTAATGGTTATGGCTTAGTTCTGCAAGGCTACAAAGTGATAGGTTTCTCACAACCGTGTCAAGAGAGGCAAGCCTATATTCACTTAGATTGGGACTGCTATTGGTTCTCATTACCAGATAGCAGGGTATTTAAAACCTATGAGCTGAGCTCTTTTTATCGTATCTACTCACCAACCAAAGGATTTTTAGGTTTGGACGATGATAACAGCCTGATCTGGCTCAGTAACTCGCAACACAGTGAACTTTACAGTCAAACCACAAAAGACAATTTTTCAGCTACTTCAATGTGTGAAAACGGTGTTGCTGATGCTGTTTATGTTAAAGCATTAGACTCAGAACCTACCAGGGATTAACGCTCCCCAAGCGACCAGCCCCGGCAATATTGTCGGGGTTTTTTTTGTCTCTCGTGTTAATGAATTCATAGAACTAAAATAGAAACTTAAAATTGCTCTCCACTAATAGGGGGTTCCCCCTAGTCGCCACCGAGGCCCACCCGCCGGACTTACCCCTGCATTACTAAGTCTCGTTCCTCGCCAAGTATTGCCGCTCATGGCTGTTGTCCACCAGCGCTAGTACGATGCCAACAAAACCCCGTTGTCACCGTCCTAGCAGAATGCTGGTGGCCATATGATTCGCCTTCGGCGAGCTAGAAGCATTTGTATCGCTTTTCTTAACGGCTTCGCCTAAAAAGCTGACCCTCTATCGAGCCCTATTGTGACGCCTTTGTCCGGGGCAAAGTCAATGTAATTAGTTAATTATATTTTACTTTATTTAGTGTTTAAATATGGTATTTGTCTATAGGGTTAGATATAATTATTACCAGTTAATCAACTAGATATATTGCTTGGGGGCATTATGGAAATTACAACAGTTATAGACGAACAAGGTCTGTCATTCATTCTTTCACAATCATTAGGAAATGTTGAGGTGCTTTATGACTGCGGTTCTTCCGTACTTCTAGACACCCCTAGTAGTGCGGAATACAAAAAAAAATTTGGTGCTAGTCGTCCCTCAAGAGCAGTAGTTGTTCACAGTGATATAAAGCCCAATTGCTTAAAGAGTCAGTTCATTATCAACAATATGAAAATGTCGGCACCCTTAGAAGACACTTTCTATTACCAATGGCTGGAGAGAAATGAGTGCGATACTCGCCAGGTAACAGGCAATAAGATCATTGATAAAGCCAATTTTTTGAACGCTCTTGGTTTCCACCCAGACATTCACTTCCTCAGTGAGGATACTTTGACTGTAATCAAGCATGCACATGACCATTTCTTTTTCAACAAACTTAATGAGAAAGAGCAATCTGATGATCACTCCATTGAACATGAACTGTCATTGCTTCTACCAATAGACAACACACTAGTATTACCTCAAAAGCAGCTGAAGCACTACAAAGCGATAAAGAACTTATTACTTAAGGCTGGAGGCAAATACAAAAAAGGTGCATTTCATTTCGAGTATAGAAACGTAGTTGATATACAAAAGAAACTTATCGAAGGAGAAGAGCTCAATGATAAGAAAAAATACCAAATGTTTTTCTCTCCGGACACTCTAGCAGATGAAATGATGATTGACTTAGATCTCAGGCCTGAACATAGATGGATGGAACCTAGTTGCGGCGATGGTAGGTGTGCAAATCGTATGGCTCGAATTAGTGATAATGGTGTTGCTATCGAGCTGAACCCTCAGAACTTCGACATGCTTAAGCATCATAGATACGCAACTCACTGTATGGACTTTATGGAGTACCCTGAGGGTAATAAGTTCGACCGTATTTTGGCTAACCCCCCATTCAATAAGCACCAGGATATTAAGCATATAAGAAAGATGTTCAATCACTTAGACATCGGTGGCCGCTTAGTTACCATAGCAAGTGATGGAGCGGTTAACGGGACCCGTAGAATTCAAAGAGAATTCCAAGAATGGCTGAAGGAGCTGGGCGCATCGGTCACTAGTTGTAAAGAAGGGACTTTCTCCGAATCTGGTACACAAGTGAAGACTGTAAAAATAGTGATTTCAAAAGGTAAATCTAATGAGTGTTAAATGTATAGCAAGACCTAAAGAAGGCGAGAGCTGTTTAATTACTGGACTAGAGGCATCTAATCTATATTGCTATGGGGAAAATTTTATCTTGAAGGAGTTGGTACCAGCTCCAGCTGATGGTTGGACCTACGAAGATTTAGAGGAGTGCTGCTCTAAGTTTGAATACGATTATGCAGATGTCTATCTAGGCGAGCAATGGATAGGCAGCACAGAAATTTAGTGGTTAATTGAGAATGCCATGGCCTTAGATTTTTTAAGGGCCATGTCACCCCAGGAATTCACTAAAGACGAACAGAGTAATAGAAAAAATACCACAACATAGATGTTATAATGTGGTATTTTAATTCGTGTTTTGTTATACTCTTTACATGGCTTGTTAATAAATTCAATTGCTTGGGGGCAATATGAGACACAATAATATTCTCATTTCTTTTGAAGAAATGAAGCAATTTCTCAAGTTTCATTACAGACATTCACGGCTATATGGCCGTAACAAAGATAATGGCTGGGATGATGGATACGGTGACCGCATTGTAGAGGCTTATCATATCGATATCATTAACGGTAAGCGCTGCTATATCTCCCGGCATGAGCACCAGAAAGCTGATGGCTTAAGTTTCTCTTCCCAGGATGTATTCAACTATATTGGATACATTTCATCAAATGACACCCTCGAGGCTGAGCTTGAAGTGTTAAAAGAAATGCTAGGCACTGACAGTCAAACAGAACCTAAGTTAGGTAAGAGCTCACATGTTACTACTAAAGATTTGGCAAAACAGAAATATGCTATTTACACGAGAATTTTAAGCCTTCGACCTCGAGCTAAAGTTTCTTGAGGATTACCAGTATAAAGTTTTATTTCGTTCGGCAACTAGGAGCTAATCTTATGAGTAACAATATTATCGCTTTCTTATTAATAGCAGTACTTTCTCCCTCGGTCAGCGCGGTGGGTCAAATCGATGAGAACGTGAAATATACCTCAATACCAACGGTTCATCATCTGAACCAAAAGTAGTAGAGATACTTCAAAACCCCTCAAAAAAACTCAGTGTTAAGCACTGAGTTTTTTTTGTCCTGTGAACAAGATATTGAGATGAATTTTCTCTCCACTAATAGGGGTTCCCCCTAGTCGCCACCGAGGCCCACCCGCCGGACTTACCCCTGCATCCCTAAGGCTCGTTCCTCACCAAGTGCTGCCGCTCAAGGCTGTTGTCCACCAGCGCTAGGACATTGCCAACCAACCCCCGTTGTCACCGTCCTAGCAGAATGCTGGTGGCCATATGAATCGCCTTCGGCGAGCAAAAAGCATTTGTATCGCTTTTCTTAACGGCTTCGCCTAAAAAGCTGACCCTCTATCGAGCCCTATTGTGACGCCCTTGTTCGGGCCAAAGTCAATAAATAAAGTTAAGTATATTTTACTATTTATAGTGTATTAATATGGTATTTATTGAGGGTGTGAGTTATAATGTTTTTAAGTTAAGAGAACAACTTATTCTTAATCTATTTTTCCGATGCTTGGGGGCAACGATGATTAAACCAATTTCAGTTACTGTATTATTTTCTGAATCAAAAATGCTTGAAGAGAAAGATTACTCTATCGAAGATTTTGAACAACTTGCTCATGAAGTAGCTGCAAAATGCGAACTAGGGTATGAAAAGACAGATGTTAAGGTAACTTTCGATTCTGGCACGATTTTCAATATTGACCTAAGCCTGGGTCGTGGTTGCGACAAAAGTATAAAAGAGCGCCTAGGGAAGTTGAAATCGTATGTAGAAGAATTCAAGGAGCGATTGACACGAGAAGAGCTGCTTGAGTTTGGTTTTCTAACTAAGGTCGATTTAGAAGATATCGACAACAGCAAGAACAAGGCACTTTATTCCTCTATTATTGCCGAAGAAGCTAAGCGCAAGGAAGAGGAAGAAAAGAAAGCATACGAAGAAAGGCAAAAGCGCATAATGGAACATCGGAAAGCGGTAGAGGCTTTCCAGGACAACTTATCTATCCCTGAAGATGCCCAGGCGGTTATCGTTGCCAAATTTACCTCTATGAGTGATAGATCAGACCCTTATACTGATTATTATGAAACACTAACTAATAGAACCATCATCCTGGCATGGTCAAAGCACACCCG
Organism: Vibrio sp. 779(2023); assembly: GCF_033344285.1. Taxonomy (NCBI): domain Bacteria; kingdom Pseudomonadati; phylum Pseudomonadota; class Gammaproteobacteria; order Vibrionales; family Vibrionaceae; genus Vibrio; species Vibrio sp. 779(2023). Next base: position 139,600 of record NZ_JAWPOM010000008.1, on the reverse strand, counting down.
TGATCTATTTTCTGAGATGCGTAAAGCAGCGCTAAACCACCAAGACACCGCAGCCCTATCCGACAAAGAGCTTAGTACAGAGCACAGAGAAAAGTATTCTATGGGACGAGGCTTTTATCTGACAAATAAAGATTACATTCGTTGCGGTATAGAAATTAGGAAGATAGTGCTCAACACGAACGATAAAAAATCAAGTGTTCCTTATGGAGAAATAGCTATTCCAGAAAAGAAGGTTACTGGCAAGAAAACAGAAAACAGTAGTAATCAATCCGAAGTAGACCTTAAGAACTCTATTGTTGGGAAGGCCAAGCCAATTGAGGTGATGCATCACACAAAAAAAGGCCATTTAGTTTTCGTGGTGAACTTCGAAGAAAAACAAAGCCCTGATGTTTTTAAGTCGTTGCTTTCAGTGGCTAAGGAGAACAATGGGTATTACTCAAAGTTTAAATCTGATGGCGCTATCCCAGGTTTTCATTTTACTGACCGTTCGGATGTAAATGGCTTCTTCAAATGCATTGGTATGTTGGCTGATTACTCATGCCTTAACGAGCCATCTAGTAATGGTCAGCAAGACAACTCTACCAAGGAGCCTATCAAGCTTAATCAGGCCGAAGTCGTCAGCGTCGAAAGTGGAAAAGTGAAGGAAGGGCAAGGAAGTAGCTACATCAAATCTATGATTGCCAATAAGAAAAAGCAACATGAAGATGTAAAGAAATGGATTGGATTTACTAAGGTTATCACAGTACAGGTGGGTAGCTTTCCACAGGAACAGATAGATAAGCAGTCATTTCTCGATATGTCAGAGTTGTTCTTAATGTCAGAACCAATCGTTAGTAATAACACTGTGGTTTATAGCTATGAAGATACGATTTTCACACTCGAACTTGAAGCAAACATTAGCTTGAATGTACATTAGACCTGGTATTGGTTTTGGGTTGTTTTTTATGTGGAAATTATATTATTACAATTTAGGTGGGTCAGCAGTAGAGAGAAAGCCTGAACCTCTTTCGCATACTTTAGAAGACAGCCTGAACATTCTCGAGCGAAGGTTTAAAAGCCAATGCCTAACAGAAGTGGTGAAGGCTAAACATTTTTCCTTGTACTCTATCTGTGTCCCCCATAAGGGAAAGAGCAATCAAAAGTCAATTAGTGGAAGATTGCTGGTATATAGAGAACCAGCACCAGAATAACCGCTCCCCAAGCGACCAGCCCCGGCAATATTGTCGGGGCTTTTTTGTCTCTGGTGTACATAAAACCAATCAACTACAATCGAAACATAAAAATTACTCTCCACTAATAGGGGTTCCCCCTAGTCGCCACCGAGGCCCACCCGCCGGACTTACCCCTGCATCCCTAAGGCTCGTTCCTCACCAAGTGCTGCCGCTCAAGGCTGTTGTCCACCAGCGCTAGGACATTGCCAACCAACCCCCGTTGTCACCGTCCTAGCAGAATGCTGGTGGCCATATGAATCGCCTTCGGCGAGCAAAAAGCATTTGTATCGCTTTTCTTAACGGCTTCGCCTAAAAAGCTGACCCTCTATCGAGCCCTATTGTGTTGCCTTTGTCCGGTCCAAAGTCAATCAATATAGTTCAGTATATTTTACCATGTAAAATGTATTAATGTGGTATTTTAGGGCGTATTTTAGTATAATTTCCTTAGTTGCTTATGTAACTATCTATTTGAAAACAATTGCTTGGGGGCAATATGAAAACAGAGTTCTGCAATTACGATAATCTTAAAAAAGTCGCTCAAGGCCAAGCAATGCTCTTTGTTTGGCCAAATGAACTAATCAATAAATCACTCACAACAATTTCTTTTACTGATGAATCTAAAGAACTAGGTCTTCAACCACTACTGATAGACGCATTCACTGCTTCCATACTAGTAAAGGTGTTAGATGCGCTAAGAGAATCAACGCAAGATAAGGTTAAAGAGAGAATTCAAACAGACAGAGCGAACTTCTGTCTGTTCTACGAAAGAGCAATGAGTGTCATCTGACAATCAAGATCATTTGTAAATGTTAGGAGGAAAGACATGTTTAAGTACTTACCAATAGCAGCTTTTCAAGCTGAATCGTTGCCAGAGACGAATGCAATTGCTACTACCCCCGATAAAACTGAATATTATCTAGACATAGCCGCTGCCAAGGAGCTTTCAGTATATGACCAACTGGTAGATATTGAACCAGAAATTGCTACATTGGCTGAAAGCGGCACGGAAGTAATAAACCTAAGTGTTTACTAATTAATGGGTATTTGACCCCAGGTAAGCCGCAATGAGTTAACATTGCGGCTTACCTACTCTCCACTAACAGGGGTTCCCCCTAGTCGCCACCGAGGCCCACCCGCCGGACTTACCCTTGCAATGCTAGGTCTCGTGCCTCGCCAAGTATTGCCGCTCAAGGCTGTTGTCCACCAGCGCTAGTACGATGCCAACAAACCCCCGTTGTCACAGTCCTAGCAGAATGCTGGTGGCCATATGAATCGCCTTCGGCGAGCTAAAAGCATTTGTATCGCTTTTCTTAACGGCTTCGCCTAAAAAGCTTTCCCTCTATCGAGCCCTATTGTGTCGTCTTTGTCCGGGCAAAAGTCAATCTCAATAGTTAACTATATTTAACTTAAATTTGTGTTTTAATATGGTATTTAATGGCGTGTTTTAGTATAATTCCTTTAATTGCTAATGTAACAATACATTCTAAAAAACAATTGCTTGGGGGCAATATGACCAAAACAATAAGCAGCTTATCTATAAGCAAGAGAAAGAAGTACATAACTACCTGCGGAAAGACCATATCGTTGTGCCCTGAAATGCACATCTGTAACTATAATTACATGGATCAATATCGTACTCAGATTGCGAGAAGGAAAGAGCTATTCCAGAAGAATGAAAATGCATATCTCTATTTTTCATACAATCTGGAACCAGGCAGTCCAGTGTATTACTTTTCGAATGGTTACAATGGGATTCACATCGATGACGTAGACCGGGAGGACTGTCTATTCTTCGGTATTATCCTCACTACTCAGATCATAGAAACGGACCTACTCATCATTTTTTTAATGTCTAAGATGCTGGTCAAAAAGAAAATCAGAGAAGGGACATATGTCTATGGCATTCATGACAAGACACTACCAGGACAGCTAGCACACCACGAAGTCGTATGGGATAAGCGCAAACAACTTTTCAACGATCATTCTGAAGTAATTAAGAAAATAAATGAGATTCATAGCTACCTTACAAGCAAGGAGATATTAGAGCTCCATAAGGAGGCCGTTCATCATTCAATCACTGCTAGTAAGGAGAATGTATGAGATTAGTAGGATTAAAGGTATTCAATAAAGATAAAGTATTAAAAGGGAAGGTTACCCAGCAATACACATCCAGTACTGATGATAGGGAGGTGCTACTAATCAACGATGATTATGAGATCTGTATAGAGCAGGTTGATTACATACTCTTCACTCTAAAGCCGGATGAGCGTGGTGAGCATCTAAGAATAAAATAACCCTATGATAGCGGCTCAGGTCCGCTATCGAGCCTTAAGCCAGAAGAAAACATAATATCAGTCTCTTTCAATATCAAAGCTCTCAATAGACTACCAAAATTACATGTGTATAAATGTGGTATTTAACTCGGCCACTTGCTATAATATATAATAGTTGTTAGCAATTGCTTGGGGGCAATATGAAATTTAGAGAAATTGATGGAAAGCAACAGGTTTGTTTCGAACTGGAGGACATTCCAAGTTTTGGCAGTGACATATGGTTTCAGGTCGAATGCTTAGATGGTCTGTATTGTCTGCTTCTTAGTTACCTACGAAATTGCGGACCAACAAAGCAAGAAGAGACGATAAATAAAAAACGTAGACTCGCATTGCTACACATAAGAAAAGCATGGTGGATAATAAAAAGACAGAGATTACCTTTAGATGTCGTCAAAGGATTTAGTGTGTCAAACAAGTTTGCAAAACTTAAAGGCTTTACAGTTCTAGGATAGATTAAACTACAAGGTAATTGAGTGATGACTGATACAAGTGATCTAAGACATGTGTATAGGCTAACACTGCTTGGCAGTGGTACATGTAAGTTTGGCGACTGTGAAGTTTGCAACGAGCATTTTGATACCGGTTACTACCTAGTTCAAATGAGAGTGTATCTGAATAGATTTACCGGGAATGAACATTTGTCATATTCAGGGTGTTTTGCACTATTTGGTCATAAAGAGTGCTTGATTACTCAAACATGACTATATCGATGATTTTTATCATACGCTAAAAAGAGGCTCCCAAGGGAGCCTCTTTTTATTAGGTGGGTTTGTGAGATTTTAGCTCTCCACTAACAGGGCCCCCCCTAGTCGCCACCGAGGCCCACCCGCCGGACTTACCCCTGCATCCCTATGGCTCGTCCCTCACCAAGTTCTGCTGCTCAAGGCTGTTGACCTCCAGCGCTAGGTCGGTGCCAACAAAACCCCGTTGTCACCAACCTAGCAGTTTGCTGGTGGCCATAAGTTTCGCCTTTGGCGAGCTAGAAGCATTTGTATTGCTTTTCTTAACGGCTTCGCCTAAAAAGCCGACCCTCTCACGAGCCCTATTGTGTCGACTTTGTCCTTCCCAAAGTCAATAAAATATGGGAACAATAATTTATAAATATTTGGTGTTATAATGTGGTATTTATAGGGGTAAGAGTGTATAATAAATACATGAAAACAAAGACATAGTTTTCATGTTAACTGATTTTTAAATAGCTTGGGGGCTAAAATATGTCAATTGATAAAAACTTCGCATACTCACTTCCTTGTACTGTAGGTAAGCAATTCAAACCATTTCATCTAGTGAATGTTCCAGCTTCAGTATTGGTCTCACTACTAAACATCGATAACAAGGGTAGTGTACTTAAACGTAGCCAGCGAGAGGTAAATATGAAGCGAGCGAAAGATTTCGCGAAATACCTTGTGAACAACTATAAGCGTTTTTACATCATTCCAACTATCATTGGTGTGGTTGTGTCGAAGAAAGATAAAAAGCCTGAATTTGAAGAGGTTATGGAAGGAGCGCGAGTTGGTCTACTTCATATATCTATGGATAGCTCCATTAAGCTATTCGATGGCCAACATCGTTCTGTTGGAATCGACTTCGCTCTAGAAATGTTGTGTGATGAACTCGCCGAGTTAGGTTTTGATCTAGAGAACGTAGATGTTCCTATTATGCTATACACGAACTTGACACTTAAAGAGAGGCAGTTGGGCTTTTGTGACATCAACCAAAACTTGGCCAAACCTCAACAAAGTATTTCAGATGCCTTTAATACACGTGACCCTCTTCCATGTTTAGCTCGTTACATAACTGAGAACTGCGTTGCGTTTAAAGACCTGGTTGATATGGAGCACAATACTATCACCAAGAAGTCTGAAAAGTACTTTCCTTTGAAAGCTATCAAAGATATCAACCAAATCCTGCTGGGGTTGAGTAAGGAAGTAAAAGAAATCTCTGATTCAAAGTACCAGCTAGCAAACGAGTTTTGGACTACTGTTTCTAGAGCCATGGGTTGGGGAGGCTTAGCATTTAGCGATACGTCAGCAGAAGAATTCCGTAATACCTGTATTCTGACTCATGTAGCTACACTAAAGGCTATTGCAGTAGCTGGAAATATCGCAATGAATCACTATGGCTCTCTCGAAGCAGTTCAGTGGGATAAGCTTGAAGAACTTAACTACTCACGCGATCTAGGTACGTCTGACTTTACTGGCCGCATCATAGATGACAAGAGTGGCAATATGTCAGTGAATAAAACTAGCATTGACTTGGCTGCAAATAAACTCCTTACAACCCTGGGTGTACCACTTTCTGAAGCACGGCAAAAGTTAGAGGATCAGTACTTTGGTTCTCAAAGTATGAGCGATGATAGTGGTGACATTGATGGAGCAACAGAACAAGCCGCTTAACCAAGTTTTAATTAGAGAAGCCCTGACTAAGCTCAGGGCTTTTTGTTGCGAGTAAACAATATAACGCATTCACAATTTTCTCTCCACTAACAGGGGTTTCCCCTAGTCGCCACCGAGGCCCACCCGCCGGACTTACCCCTAAGCACTAAGAATCGTTCCTCTTCAAGTGCTTCATTTAATGAAACCCTAGAGCAATCTGATTGCCAAAGAAAAGAATTTGTCATTCAGATTGCTACCCTAGGGTCCAAAAGTTTATCTCGCTCAAGGCTGCTAGACCTCCAGCGCCATAGCAATGCCAACATCAACCCCGTTGTCATTGCTATGGCAGTTTGCTGGTGGTCTAAATGAATCGCCTTCGGCGAGCTAGAAGCTTTTGTATCGCTTTTCTTAACGGCTTCGCCTAAAAAGCTGACCCTCTATCGAGCCCTATTGTGTCGCCTTTGTCGGGGCTAATGTCAATCGAAAGGACAATACTTATTTTTTAATATATCGTGTTATTATATGGTATTTAACTGGGTGGTTTGATATACTAAACACAAGTAAGTTACTGTTTATATTGTTAAATTGCTTGGGGGCATTATGAAGACAGTTATTCAAAACATTGAAAAAGTGACTATTGGTCATATAGTAGGCGGGGTTAAACAGGAGTCAGAAGTACGTCTATTAATCATTGAATCTAAGGACGTTGGCACGTTCGCTACATGTGTAGTAGAGAATGATGAATTTGGTACAAGCTTGTATGAGGTATGTAGCGTCAAAAGTCTAGACAACATTGTTGATGATGTTCAACAAGGCAGAAAGGTCGCGCTTAGTACATGGGAGCCTACCTTAATCCCTAATGTCGAGTATGTAGCGGAGCAGTTTGAGATCGCAGAGCTATTAAGTAACAAACCAAATCACATTAGTTTATTGAAGTAGGGGCACCACTATGAGAACCGAGAAACAGATTGAGCTAATTAGTAAGCACTATAAAGACCAGATCAGTGTATTCAGCGGAGAACCGCATCTAATGGTATGGACAGAAAAAGGAACTGGCTTTGTTTCAGTCAAAGAAATGTCTCAGAATAAATTCGATGAATTCTTTAAGGTTGCCCTTAAGCGTGAAGAAAAAGCTAACAATGAAGTTAAGCTAAAACAGATTTGTGCAGATTTCGGGGTTCTAGAAATACTTCAGTCAACGGCTCAATGGCGGGATTCAATCGAATCATTATTGACCTTGTTTTCATTTGCGTTACTTCCGACACGCCTTGTGGAGCTAGAGAAGGAGCTTGAAAGAGCAGCGTTGTCATTCGACCATCAATAGATAAATATTGCTCAGATTTACTGGGCAATATTTGCTCTCCACTAACAGGGGTTCCCCCTAGTCGCCACCGAGGCCCACCCGCCGGACTTACCCCTACATCACTAAAGCTCGTGCCTCGCTAAGTGCTGTCATTGAAATTTCATTCAAACCTAAATCACTATGGACGCCAACAAAAATCCGTTGTCATCCATAGTGCAGTGGTAAGGTTTGATGAATTTCAATGTATCGCTCAAGGCTGTTAGACCTCCAGCGCCATAGCAATGCCAACATAAACCCCGTTGTCATTGCTATGGCAGGGTGCTGGTGGTCTAAATGAATCGCCTTCGGCGAGCTAGAAGCTTTTGTATCGCTTTTCTTAACGGCTTCGCCTAAAAAGCTGACCCTCTGTCGAGCCCTATTGTGTCGTCTTTGTCCGGTCTAAAGTCAACTAAAATAGTTAAGTATATTTTACTTTATTGTGTGTTCTAATATGGTATTTATAGTTGCGTTTATTTATAATACATACTCTGAACAAATAAATATCATAGGCTTGGGGGCAGTATGAAATTAGAAGTTATCATCAATAATTACACCATTATTTGCAGTCGTTTATTCGGTTATGTTGGGAAAAACAATGTCGGTTTAGTAGAGGGTAAGTTTATTTCGATTACCTATGAAAAGGTGATCAATGATTCAATATACATGGACTCAGACATAGCTTTTATCTTAGGTACTAACTCGGATATCGACACAAGACATAATATCGTAGAAATCCTAAGTTGCTTATCAGAGGAAGGGCATCGTGGTTCTTCTTTATCAAAAGTAATTTCAATAGGTAAGTTTCTGCTAGGGAAGAAGTTTAATGAACCTAGGTTAAAAGTGATGAAACAGTTTAGGGGAAAGACGGTTTCTACTTATGAATGGGATGTGTCAGGACAATCCTTAATAATCGAACAGACCAATGAGCCAGATTCATTATTATCTAGTTTCAAACTTATCTAGCGATATCTGTCATATATCAATTGAACATACTAGCTAATTGAAAAGGAATATATTAAGGGTAGGGGGAACATATTGAATTTAGCAGCATTGTTATTACGCATTTACGCAGTAGCTGACGCTCTAACATTTATTTTTGAGCGTTTGGGTTTCTCAAATGTGGCTGATGCTTTTACAGTATTTGTACTAATTGTTGGGTTTGCAGAGGCTTTCGGTCTAATAGATAAAATTGTAGAAACTATCAAAACGAAAACGAGTACAAAGCAAAGAGTAAAATTGGCGATACTTTTAATTTTAATACTAATAACTATCCAATTGTAACAAGTAAATTTGTTTCAATTGGACGCTCTCCACTAACAGGGGTTCCCCCTAGTCGCCACCGAGGCCCACCCGCCGGACTTACCCCTACATCACTAAAGCTCGTTCCTCGCTAAGTGTTGTCATTGAAATTTCAATCAAACCTAAATCACTATGGACGCCAACAAAAACACGTTGTCATCCATAGTGCAGTAATAAGGTTTGATGCATTTCAATGTATCGCTCAAGGCTGCTAGACCTCCAGCGCCATAGCAATGCCAACATAAACCCCGTTGTCATTGCTATGGCAGGTGCTGGTGGCCTAAATGATCTGCCTTCGGCAGCTAAAAGAAGTTTCAACGCTTTTCTTAACGGCTTCGCCTAAAAAGCTAACCCTCTATCGAGCCCTATTGTGTCGTCTTTGTCTGGATATAAGTCAATTAAAATAGTTAAGTATATTTTACCTATATTTGTGTTTTAATGTGGTATTTTAATCTGGTTTTGGTATAATGGAAACAGTTGGGAATACTACTGGCGGGACAAAAAATGAAAGTAACAGTTCATAACTTCTACATCACTAACGGCAAGATTATTGGTCAAGTTGGTGACAACGATATGGGTTTAACTCAGGGGAGATTCTTTAGCGCGGAATTTCAGAAAAAAACTCCAAACGCTGTCTACTGTGAACTGGGAATAAAATATGAATTCGGCAAAGCCTCAGAAACACCTATCGGAGACCTTGTGAAAGAAAAGTTGTTCGATCTTCAATTCGAGATTACGCAGGGGTCAATAGTTGCTAAGGCACAAGAGTTACTGAGAGAAACGTTTGGTGTGGAAACTACGCCTTCTGTAATTTCAGAAGTCCAGTACAAAACACGTTTAGTACGTAAATTAGAGTGGTCATTCTTTGGTCGCAAGATCACCATGACAGAGTCAATTGATCACTCTGGATATAGCGAATTATCCATTTAAGCACTTAGGGCTAAAGCCCTAAATGCTTAATTTCCCGCTTCTTGGGGGTCACCCCCGACAGCTCGGCCCCAGCCAACCCGTCATCCCCCGATCACAATGCAATATTAAAGAACTTGACATTGATTATTTCGATCTATATTTTGGCGAAGCCCTTTTAATTATTTTAAATTTAAAAGTATTAAAATATTTTAATTCTAAAGAAGGGTCTGCGTTTTGTTTGACAGACTTGTTTTTCTCCCATATTTGTAAATATCAAAAATTACACTGTCCTTTTGGGCTCCTTTCTATGACCTTTAAGTGTCCGATTACTCTCACTGTGACGTAATACTTTACTCACTTATTAAATGTCCATCGGGTATATTAGCTTGATTATTGCCATCCAATTGCCATTACAGTCCCACCAAATAGCCGCTAATCGGTCAGGACAAAAAAGACCCTTTGCCAGGGCATATCTACAACTGTGAGTAATTAAGGCTGTGGTGGATTTATCTTAAGTTATCAACTTAAGAGCATGTTTTAGCTTTAGACAGCTCAATGTGTGATGTTGCCAAAGCGATAGATGCGTCCATTTTTAGGATGTTAAGAGACGTATCTTTTGAAATAATGTGAATATTTTGAGTGAAGGCTAGGGGGATGTTGGGGAGAGCAACTGAGGTCTACTTAGAGCAAGGAGCTCAGAACAATTTACTTTAAAATGAGGTTGGAACCTTAATGATAACCTTCCACCTTTGTATTCAGAAATTGAAAATACTATTTATTATTTGACCTATGTGAATAACGAGGTTGGCAAGCAAATGGCTAGTGTGGCACGTGGGGCCATCGACTGTCATCAACTGACTTAGTGTATAGACAGTCAGAGCCAAGTTGTGTTGTTCCGTTAGAACCTCACAAGCGAATGTTAGCTACAAATCAAAGTATTGAGCTCCCATGATGTTCAGATGATTAGGCAAAGAAAACGTCGGTTGCTTGATTCGGCTCTTGACGTATGTGCTAACGTAGAAGCACCAAACTGGCTTAACTGACTAAATAAGCTTCCAATTGTCGAGGACTTAAATTATATATATTTGCAGCCTAAATCGTCGATTTGACGAAGGCGGTGTTCGCGAACATTTTGCATCACTGTAATACGATTAAAGTCTCGGTCAATCATGGGATTTAGCATCGGTTGAGGTACTCAAAGCTCTGCATGTTCATTAAGTATAAGATGACATATTAAAATTGCTCTTACACTCTTAGTGTATATTATCTATGTTATGTTAAATTCACGACGATTGGAATTTTGTACACGTAGTTGTTACCACCTACCAAATATCAATAAGTTAGATACCTCCTTTAGAAAGTTGACTATGTGAAATCTCTTTCCCCTGTGAATTTGAAATTTGTGAGTATTAAACATAATGGCCATTTACCATAAAATACGTTATCAGAAGATCTATTTAACTAAAGTTAAATAGATCTTCTGATAAAAAATAACTTAGTTTTCGATTACTCTTACTAAGATTCGAAGCAATATTTACTCATTTTATTCTTTGGTAGTTTTACTCTATGTCGTTTTTCAATTAACGTTGATACCTTGCTATTCTGGCAATATTCCCATGTATTTTGTCTAATCACTACATCGACTAGGTCTAAATTTAAACCTAAGTATTTTTGTACATTTGAACTGTCAGAAAATTGTACATATACCATTCGATTCTTTTTCGATATATAGAGAGATGATACTTCTATTTGGTAATTTCTCTCCAAGTTCTCCTTTAACTTCTCTCGCCAGTCTTCAATCAACACCTGCCTCCTAAAGTGAAAATATTTGAGGTTGTCACATACATGCTATATATTGCATTTATCACTAAAAAACAATAGAGATATTTTACTATGTTTAACGACTGTTCAACACTATTTATTGGGTATGATGACGGTAATGCCCAACATAAGATCTCAGCTGAATCTGTTAAAACCTCCTTTCCTACACACATCCAACGTTCGACTGAACGTTTTGCGGTACTAGATGAAACCTTTTCAGTATCAAGTAATGCTCCTGTTCAAACGAAATTTACTTCTGCTGTTACAGGTAACGCTTACACCATTGGTGAGGTAAAACAACCTATTCCCAGGAACGATGACTTCTCCAATAGTGAAGCAGCTCAGGTTTTACTGCAGCATGGCTTAAATCAATTTGGAGATGAGTTACTCAATAAAAAGTACGTTCTTTGTACTGGAATGCCATTAAGACAGTTCTTTAAAACAGATGGGTCCGTCAACGAAAACAATGTTAAGCAAAAGATGCTCTCTATGCAGAGATCTTTTGATCACTTAGGTACTGACCCGGAATCGAAGCTGCGGAAGTCAAATATTGAAGCTCTACTTGTTCAGCCCGAAGCACTAGCAGCCCTTCGTGTATTCCTATTTAAGAGAGATGATTCAGGGATGTTGGTACATAACCCTGAATACATAGGAAAAACGATCGCAATCGCTGATCCTGGTGGTAAAACAACTGATATAGCTGTGTTTGACGATGGAACTATTGATATGGATCGTTCTGTCACCCAGGACATCGGGTTCAATCAGATTGTCAAAAAAGCATCCAACTACCTTTACGATTTAGGTTTCACCACACCCACACATCAGCAGTGCCGTAAGTTAATTGATGAAGGTATTGTTACAGTTCGGGGGGTTGAGAAAGATCATTCTGAATGGGCAGAGAATGCACGGAAGGAGCTAGCTAGTAAGATTTTTGGCGCAATCACTGATACCTTATCTAAAGCTGTAGATATTGATTTAATCATATTCATTGGAGGTACTATTGCCGCATTGCGTGAAGAAATTACACCTTTAATTGAAGAGTATTACGGTAAAGATAACAACTCATTCCTCATACCAGATGAAGCAGACAAGCTAAACGCTTGGGGCCTTGAGTTGTTTGCAGAGCTTTGGTACCAAAACAACAAAAAGAATAAGTAGGCAAAGGTCATGGGGCGCTTTTCATTAAAAGTGGAAATAAGGATACCAAATGATTACTCAACAGAATGCCGAGAGTTAGCGAATTCAAAATCAATAACTCTCAAATCGTTAGTCGAAGAGTTAATTAGAATTGGGTATTTCATCGAAGAGGGTGAGTTCGATAAGCTTATGTATTATTTTGATAACATCCTCCCTCATGAGATCAGAGACTGGGATTGGTGCCGCAACTTAGGGTTACACATTGATAAAGTAAAGAGAAGAGCTAGCATACACATAACGGATTCTTCTGTGTATCACCAAGGTCTCGTTCATACTTATTTGTCTGCACATTCCGAAAACGATCCCAAGCAAGCTCTTAATGATGTCAACCAACATGCTATCAATATGATGAATTCTGCTATTCATTTCCTTCAAAACCAAAGTAATAAAGAAAGGTTTAAGTGTAATGAGTACAAGACACTCGAAAATGTTGAGCAACATTTGGCTAAAATAGCTTCAAGTATTGAAAAGCTTTCAAACCACCCTATTGGCTTTAGAGCTGTTGAGGGGCAAACTGAACAGCCAGATGCTTTTTCTACGAAAGATGATTATCTTGAAAGTAAAGATGGTGTCTCTGATAGCTTAGCTATTGATAATTTCAACATGGAGTCATTGCTGATAGCTTAAGAAAAATGGGGCTTAGCACTGTTTAGTTAAGCCCCACTTTTGAAAGGAGTTGGTACCTATTTTATTCGTCAAAGAGAGCCTCAATTTGTTCATTGTCTAAGTCCCCTTTCCGACTTTTGAACCTATTAAAACCTTGTTTAACTGTTTCTTTAACTCTTGCTTTAACAGCGTTAAAAAAGTCCTTCCAGTCGATCTTGTAATCTGAGTCCAATGTGTATGCAATAATGCTAGGAATTGAAGATCGTGCAACGCTATCCAGAACAGCCATCTCTTGTGGTGTCGGTTCCGCCTCTTCTAAATGCAATTCAAAAACCTTGATCGTTATGTACCACTTCTCACTATCGTAGTGTACTAAGTCACTATCGAATTTCGAAAGGAGAAATTTAATCTCGTTAGAACTTAGTTTATAGGTAGGGAAACCAACGACAATGTTCATGAATTTTGCAGCCATACCATTGTCTATTATTTTTCTTCCTGGAATCTGGCTAGCACTACCCTTTCTGAGCTCGTTTTTGATGTGTGAAAAACTACAACGCTCTGTGAACTTAGCCCTAAGTTCGACTAGGGTGTGTTTTGCTGCTCTATCTGCAATCGTACTTGCTTCAGTTATACTGATTTTTTTGTTCCTATTTTGTTTTAGCAAAATTGCTGTTTTAAGTCTTCTGGCGTATAAGCCAGGGAAACCTTCTAAGTCACTGTAAGGGTAATCGTATGCTGATTCTAAACATTGTTCATACAGTTCCACCCAAGGGCTTTTTAACTCTTCTAGCTCTACAGTCATTGTGAACTCCACTTTCTATTGTTTATAGTCCATTTATAGCATATATCTAATTTTATTAACACAAAGCTGACTTAACATTTGCTATAATATATAATAGAATTCTTAGCAATATGGTTATTACCGCAATATAATAAATACAAAAGTAGTAAACCTTTGATTTAAGGTGATAAGAATGCCAAAAACCAAAAAGTTACTTATCTCTAGGCTGGCAGACATTGTTCAAAAGATTGAACTACTAGAGAATCCCAAACGCAACGCCCGAATTTTAGAGTTGGCACTAGGGCTAAATGGTGAGGGTCCACATACTCAAGCTCAGATTAAAGAATTTCTTGACGTGGAGTACCCAGAAGCAACTGTTAGTACCGAAAGAATCCGTGTCATCAAGAGTGTACTTGTAGATTCGTTTGGCAAGGAACTAGTTAAATCGTGGGATGAGTTTTTCGAAAATCTGTTTGATTACCTGTACTCTCAGGTCCCAATTGAAATTGGGCTACTTGCCCAACGCTTAGCCGATCCCAAATATCAGAGTTTTAACCCCAAGCTTGGACATCAAGAAGCATTTAGTGAAAAACCATTTAATGTTTTGGGGCTGATGAAAATCCTAGAGTTCAGACCAAAAGTCGACACGAGACAACTCAAAATTAAGAGGCTCTATTTTGAGTTCAATGACACACGTATAAAGGGTCGTGAGAGAAATACTAAAGAGTCTACGCTTTTCCTTATTCCAAACAACTTTAACGTTAAGTTAGAAAACCTTCTTAACCACGCAGAACGAGCTGTAAAGTTTAATGGGATGATACAAGAGCAAATCTTACTACCTCTCATGCCTAAAAAGCTGCCTGTACATAAAAGAGAGGAATTAGCTCACTCTTTGCTTATCTGTCATAAGGATTTCATGTGGCTAGATGAGCGATTAGGCTACTTGACCCTAACTAACTCTTTAGATAATAGGATTACAAGATTTGCAGCTAAGATTTTTAAAGTTGTTGATGAGATTTCAATTGCCCTATTTTCATGCCAAATATCAAGAGCAGTACGGGCCCAAGCTCGCGCATTAAGAAGTGACTCAGATTTAGAGTTTCTACAAGAGCGCTCAAATTTATTGAATAATGTCTCTTATGGTTCTGACATACCTTTCAAAGTGCAAGACGCTTTAATGTATTTCGTTAGAGCGGGATTATGCACGATTGATGAGAGCAATACTCTTCGTCCTACTGAGCTGTTACTGGATAACGTTGATGTTTCTCTTCGTCGTTCAGAAGAAATAATGATGGACGTACTAAAGAATGCACCAAACCAAACGTTAAGTAACTCTGAATTCCGCGAGAAAAGCATAAAAGAGATATCTGAGAGGACAGCAAAGCTGTATGACGAACGTTTTGAAGATTTTATTGCTAAGGACATTATTCTTAAGAAAGACCAGCTCGTGCTTTTTAATAGGGATAGCGTTGACTCTTTAAAGAGATGCACTAGAAGCGCTATTGAATCTCAAAGAAGCATTTATAAAGGCGCTCGACAACCTCTTTATCTAAGACTAATTGAACTTGCCAGTTTATATATTGAACGAGCCAAGAAAGCTAACGCTTCAATTGCATCTAATCGTACACAGTTGAGAAAAGCTAAGGCAGATAAGAAGGTGAAGCTTGAGAAAATCGAATCTCTTGAATCAACCTCTTCTGACTTACGTTTGTTAAAAGCAGAGTGCTCTGATTTCTCGTTAAGAGTTGATAAGTTACAAGAGGAATTGCAACGATTAAACAGAAAAGTTTCTCAGTATGAAAAGGCAGGTGAATCTAGGAGATCTTTGTTGAACTCAGAACTTGAAAGGATTCATATTGCTGAAAGACACATGTCATTCTGCGAGCGATTGCTAACTACAAGAGACTCAATTTATGAAAAATCAATTCAAATCGTTGTCGATGAGCTTTGTTCTACTCTGATGTCACTCAAAAGTAGTGAGGTTGATGAAGAAATACTCAAATCCAAGTCAGACGTTGCTATTAACGATGTTCTCGGCTCAATTCTAAACAGAGTTGAAGGCATCGATTCTGAGTTTTCTAATGATCTCGAGAAGCTTAAATTTACTGATATTCTAATCTACCGTGTGATATCAGATTCGATTTCCTTACTCGATAGACTCGACTCTGAGCTACCAGAACCAAATGATAAATTTTCAGATTTGATATTGAATTTGATTTTGGAGTTACCTGAGGATTCCGATGGTAATAGGAGCACTACGTATAGCGAGTTTAAATCAGCTTTAATCGAAAGAGCTATCGCTGACGAAAGAAACCATGCTGTTGGCCACTTCAACCAACATAATAGCTATAGCCCCCTCTTTGTTCGTGTGAGAAAAGCGGAATACTCGTACGTAGGTACTGAAGCTTCTAAGCATGCTGACTTTGAGTATATATAACTAAGAGATCAGGAGTACAAATGCTAAAGATTTTTAACAAATTTATGATGTTACTTGCCCTATTTGCTACCGTAAGTTTGGTGTCATCAGTTGTTGAAGGAAATGCAGTCTTAGTCTTTATGACGTCGGCATTTGTACTTGGTTTGCTATGCATCATTCATAAGTTCAAAGGTGGAGTACTATCTCCTACCCTCTTAAAGGCCGTTGAGGTTGCAGTGGTAATTGTATCTATTGGATGTTTGCTTACAGCTCCTCCCGGCGAGGGATTTTACGTTTTAGCTTGGTTATGGACGACCGTGTTTTTCACGCTGTATAAAAAGGCCGATACTCATGTCTAATTCATTAAGCAAAAAAGTTAACATACGTGG
Source organism: Vibrio sp. 779(2023) (assembly GCF_033344285.1). Lineage (NCBI taxonomy): Bacteria > Pseudomonadati > Pseudomonadota > Gammaproteobacteria > Vibrionales > Vibrionaceae > Vibrio > Vibrio sp. 779(2023). Next base: position 122,921 of record NZ_JAWPOM010000008.1, on the reverse strand, counting down.
GCCAAATAACTACCAGTTTTTAAAGTGGATTCTGGATGCTAACGATAATTTTTTGGCACTTAACCACTGCAATGACCCGGATGGTTTTCGTACAACATCTAAAGCAATTCAATCTCAGCTTAATAAAATTGATGAAACGGATGTACAGAAGATTCGGTCTACTTTCATGCAATTATTGGTTTTCTTTCCAGAGTCTAGAGTAGATAAGTTCGTCGGTTTGTTTCATGCTGCGAAATCTCGTGATAAAACTTCAACAACCACAATGGCACTGTCTAAGCTTACCAAAAAAAGGTTTGATTCCTTATGTAAGAGAGTAGCTAAGTCTTCAACGAATGATGAGTTTTTAAATCTGCTACTCGATTTAGCGGAGACAGAATATGGGTTGGATGAAAGTAACATGAGGTAGTGGTTTGGTAGGGCCCATATTACTATTCATATTAGAAAATAAAGCAGCTACGATAGCTGCTTTAATTTAAAAATTAATAGTTAAAAAACTGGGATTGTTGACTATGAATGCTATGTAAGAGCTTATCACTATATATGGCCCCAGTGGATACTGCCCTCTCGTTCCTCTTATATATGTTATGACGATGAACACAAACATAAAGAGTATTGTGAGCATTGTTATCTCTACGCCAGCCCAAGCCCCTATACCAGCCCCCAGCCTTAAATCACCATTTGCCATTCCAATATTTTTGTAAAGCACTTTATGCATAGTATTGAAAAGGTAAAGAAGCCCATACCCTAATAAAGCACCGCTAAGCGATTCTTCGGAAGATAGATAGCCATACTCTGTACAAGCCAGAACCAAACCAGACCATAAAATGAAATTTGTTAGTTTTTCTGGTAGAAATTGACTCGCTAGGTCAACCAAAAACGCCATTGCTGTTAGGCAAAAGAAAATGAGCATTAAAAGAAACTGCTCAAATGAAGTTGCTATTTGGTATAGAGTCACCGTTGAAGCGGCTACGGTAATTTCTAATACAAATACCTCTTTATAAGTTTGGTTGTTTCCCTTCAGGCCACCAGCAATGCAGGAGAAAGGTACCCAGTATCCAACACTTTTGCATAAGCTAGTGAAGTCAAACCGTCCTTCACGGTTACTTGGTTCTAAAGAGTATTCAGGATAATAGGTGATGAGATCATTTCTGATCTCATCTTCTTCAATTTGTGGCAGAAATCCAGCTATGACATAAGTGATCTTTGCAATGAGACTACCAGTAATTACCAGGAACAGATAAGAAATCATTGTTATCTTGTAATCTCCATAGTTTCTTGCTCTTTGGAGTTCATATCAGAACGCGAACCATCACCTCTTCGCAATGTTGCTCTCCATGGCTTATCTAAATCAATCTCCGTTTTTAAAGGAGTACTAATTTCAGTTAGATTCTCAAATGCTTTAGCTACGAAGTAGCTGTATGGCTCACGTTGATTCTTCTTCGCTGTTCGAGGCATTTCTTTTGCAGCTTGTATTTCACGTTCTGCTACCAAACCAGCTGCTGCAGATTTTAAACTTGAAATCTTTAAGGACTTTTGTGTCCCATCTAGTGGGTCTTCATACAGTAGATTTTGTCTACTACTAGGGTCATTCTCAATAATACCTTTCTCTTTAAGATCGTTAACTACCTTCCTTACTCCAGTTTCGTGCAGTCTGGTAGCAACTTTGTTGTAGTATTTAGATAGTTCACCTGTATTACCCACAGGGCTATTCCATATGCCGAAAAGAGCTTGCCTAAGCGTATCCTCAGGTATTTGACGTTTTTCAATAGCGTCCTTTAGACAAATTCGACTAAAGTATATAGGGTCATTAGCGCCCTTAATTGGGCTTGAAGGCGTGGTAAGATATTCATGTACCTTTGCGTGTAGCTTTTTATCAAGAGCAGAAAATTTCGTCACGTAGCCTTGCTCATTGCGTGTAGATTCGATCATCATCCCCACTCTAGCTTCAGTCGCCAACCAATTGCCTATTTCACTAGCTTTAGATGCATATTCTTGTTTAGCTAAGTTGTCTTCAGGTTTTTTTATTGATACCAATACTTCAAGTGCTTTTTGAGTTAGCTCTTTGGTATCTGATTCTGGAGATGTCTTTGATGCGTATAGGAAGGCTGCTTTCTTTTGTATAGCTGACTGTCCTTTGTCGCCTACAAGTTCATTAGCAAGTTTCACATAAGCTTTTACATCAGGATTATCATCGAAGTCGAAGTCATTAATATTGACCTTTGTTGTCTCCGAGAATGTTTTGGTTACAACCTGGATAGGCTCCTCTGATTGGTTAGTCACTTCTACTTTATGTGGTGTCTCAATTCTACTTGTAACGTCATGGACGTCTATGGCATTTTTGGCTGCACTCTCAGCTATGTTTGTAAGTAGTCCAGTAAGATGGGCCACACTCTCCTTATCTGAGGATTTGAGTGACTGAAGTACTTTTAAAAGTTCCTTTTCTATCTCACTTTGGTGTTGTCCATTTCTGGATTCATCCTTTATCTCGTTTGCAGGAGCTGTATTTTCTATGTCAGGGCTTGTTGTGTCTTTTGACGGTATCGCATCTGAGGATGTCTGTTCACTATTAGGGTTATAGGAAGAGGAAGTACCATCAAGGTCTGGTGCAACATCTAGGTTCGCATTAAAGTTTTGGTTCTCAGAAAGCGCAATTTCCTCAAACATTTCGACTTGCGCCTGGATTGAGTTTGCGGCTCGTTGTTCATTCCAAGCTTTCTGCTTAGATTTATCGAATATAGACGTTAATTGTTCTGTTGTTGGCACATTAACATCTGGAGCTTCTACGTCTACTAAAGGTAAATCGATTTCACTTCTAACATTCAAAGTAGAGGCTTCTACAGTGGTTGTTGATTTCCAATATTTCGAACTATCGGCCCAGGCACCTACCGTCGTAAAGCTTGAAATTCCAACAAAAGTATCTTTTGGTGTGAACTGGTCACTAAAGTTAATACTTGTAGCATTTAGTTCATCTAACACTAGCTGACTTAATGATTTTGCCCCAGTATTAGTTTTTATTACTTGTTCATCGCTGTTTGGTGGTCTTGTTGTAGAGTTGACAAGCACATCTGTCGTTCTATCAATCTTCTCCATAGATTGCTCAGCCAAGGAACGCTCGCCTACCCCTGTAGTTTTCTGATGCTTAAGATCCAGTCCATCGGACTTGGGGTCAACTTGACCCAATTCAATACTTACGTCATTGATTGTCGTATCTATACTGTGTCTTTCTGCTTGACTTACAGATGATGGCTGTTCGTTAGATACGGATTGGACTTCCACTTCTTGGTCAGCTAACTCAAACAAATCTATTGTGCCCTGGTTTTCAACATGTTCTGAGCCAGCAACACTAATGGTTTGCTCTTCCTCATCTATGCCGAAATCATCAAGACCCCATTCAACGTCTTCCATACCTGAAAAATCAGGCATATCGCTCTCTAATGGGTCGATTGTTGAGGGTTTAAACGATGGGGCGTCAAGTTCAGATAATTCATCCAACCAGTCATCTGCATTATCGAGTAATTCTGGGCTATCCGTTTCTGCCTCAACCTCAATGCTCTCTTCCAGGTTATGATTGCCGTGAGTGAGTTCATCGGACCAAGCGTCAGGGTTAGTCAGTTCTTGCTCGTGGTTTACAGGCTCGTTGTCTGTTTCTAGGTCAATAGCATCAACTATATTTTCTTTGAGCTGTTCTAACTGGGCTCCCTCTATTTCAGGTTCCAGTTCATTCATGTCAAGGTTAGCTAATGTGTCAATATCAAAGTTGAAATCATCGACAATGGGTTCTATTTCATGTGTGGTTTCAATAAGATCATGGTCCAAGCCTGTATATTGTTCTCTGAAATCAATATCGAAGCCACCATCGGCAGCAAGCTCTGCGAAGTTGGTACTATCTAAGGTTAATTCATTATCGTTATCTAAACCTTCTGTATGGGCGTTTTCGATGTTGTATAGCTCAATTAAGCTAAGAGTCTTTGTCGGCTCTCCAGTTGATGCATTAACCCAGCTACCCTCTTGGTTCAACATTATCGGGGTATCATTTGATATTGGGAGTTCGTACGTCCCCCAATCTGTTGAATCAATTTGTACTAAGCAGGTTTCTAGTTCTCGAGAAAGTTGACCAGGTTCCTCTTGCAGTGGTGCTTTTGGCTGCAATAGCGGTAAATCCACAGGGTCGATTGTTGTTGATATAGGCGTTTCACCATGCTTTGAAATATAGTAAACGGTTGTAGGTATGGTGAATTTAGTGCCATTCAATGCGTCAATTTTATTCTCTGCAAGAGCCAATGAATCGAACTCATAGTTACCGTTTACAGCTCCATTAGGTGCAAATGATTTAACTGTGTAAGGTTTTGACTGCCGCTCAGCGGGTTCGATATAGAAGTTTTGATCTGCACTAGAAAAAGCAGATGTATCGATATCAATAATGTTTGGTTGAGAGCTGATTCTGTCAAGCTCATAAGCAACTTCATTACTGTCAATTTCTAATTCAGTTACTGGTTCAAGTTCGTTTGTCGTCGTACAATTTATTTTGATTGTCTGATTTGAGTTTTCGAGCTTTGCTTGTATCGACCTTGGGTCCACTAATGTAGACATTACTTCCGATACGCTGAGGCCGAATTCTTCCTCAAATGTCCTTGAAGTAGTTCTGTCTGGCTTACCATCTGCATCAATATCTCGTAATACAAAGTTTTGATCAGTAAGCCACTGATAATTATTGTTACTAAAATATATTGATTCGACTACAGCGTTGATGTCTTGTGCAAGGTCTGCTCTGCTGTTGTATCTCGGTTGTTTCAGCCCTTTACTACCTCCGATAACAAGCTCACCATCTTCAGAAACTCTTATTGGTCTAGCAAATGTTCCCGTTTCATTCTCAACAAGCAAAACGACATCATGGGCCAATTGAATATCCCTAATATCGTTGTATGTATCTGCGGAAGTAAAAGGTACTTTTGATTCCTCGTCAAAGCATCTGTATGTTGAACCAACATATTCGAGAGCTTTGGTGTAAGCACTATCAAGGTTTTTTTCAGCTTGAGAAAACTTCTCATAAGCTATCTGAACTGCGTGTCCCTTTTCAATTTCTAGGTTTATTAAAATTTCTTTAGCGGTGTCTGCTTTCTCAATAGTTTGCCAATCTCCGTCGATGTGACGTTGTAGCGAATATGACACTATTCGTTCTATATTATGTTCATTAGGAGCTACGTTAGCTTCTTGAACAGGTAGCTCAGAGACTCGGTGATCTATTCGCTCTTGTTCTACGGATACTGCTTTTGGAGTTTCGAATTGCATTCCAACGGGAAAGCTAGTGGTTAGTAGGGTCCCATCGATGCCATATGCATCAAAGATATCAGTGAATTTATCTCTTTCTGCATCCAGAAATTTCCTGGGAGCGACATACTCTTTTGATGGTGTAGTATTGTTGCTTATTACCAGCTCTAACTGGTCTCCCATAACTTCTATAGCTTTATCATATTCAAAAATATCGAATAAATTATTGTAGTCTGTAGCCTTAATTGCAGTGGCTTCTGGAAGTACATCTAACTTTTCCCAATCAACGCTAAAGCTTTTTACCCCAAATTCGTCGTAAGCTTGAAGAGCGACCTTCGCGCCTGTATTCAAATTAAGAGCTCTAATCGAGTGTTCACTCGTAGGGGCTTTTAAAAAACAGTCATTATCTGAGGCGTTTAATAGGGGGTTGTTAGGGTAGTCCTGGCTGTACCGCTTTATTGCGTGAGAGATATTATTAGCAAACATCGCACAAACAACAGCAACATCTAAACCACGTTCCTTAGCGGCGATAAACAAAGACCCTCCATTAGCAAAGCCTTCACTCGTTATGATCGTTGTCTTAGGTGTAATATTGCCGAGTTGAACAAAATTGTTTTTCATGTCGTCATTCATGACTTCAAACATTTTGTTAGTGGGATTTTCTTTGTTCCAGGGAGAGCCATTATGGGCTAAGAACTGTAACCCTCTAGTCTCCTCCACATTAGGGCCCATTTGAATGCTAACCGCTGGTTGGTCGTATAAAGATGTTAGTCTCATCAGACCATGGAGTTCTGGATAGTTTAGTAAGGCCTCCAAATGTTTTTTTTGGATATAAGTGCCTTTTACGGAATCTTTAGTGAGTTCTGGTTTTTCGAAATTGGCATCAATTAAGGTTTTAACCTCGATCTCACGTTTAGCGTTAGCTTCAGCTATCTCTTGCATCTTCTGTTGATGCTTAAGCTCTGCTTCTTTTGCGGAGGCAGCTATTTTATCCGCTAGTTCTTTTTGACGAGTTTCGTGAGCAAGACGAGCTTGCTCAGCTGTTAGGTTTGCCTCGTTACCCAAAGGGGCACAAGGTAGACGTTCGCACCAGCCTTTGAAGTCAGGTTTAAAACTGATAAATGTAGAGTCTCGACCTATAAGCGAAATACCGACGGCAAGTGAGACCGTTGGCGTTATGTCACTCGGATTTTTGTCGTTGTAAAAAACCCTAATCCCAGCAGCAACCGACCATTCTGACTTTTTACCGCCTTTGTGGTGGAATTCCTTAGCGATACCTCCGACTTTTGCACCATTTTCACCAATAGTTGGAGAGTCAGCGTATGAGTTTAGGTCAATGTCAAAATCAACGCGCTTACCACTAGAGCTTGTGTACTTTTGACTATCTGCGTAACTTTGTATCTCACTTAAGTGCTCTTGAAACATATTTTTACCAAGAAGCTGCAGTGATTTAGTGTCTGCTTGATACGTTTCGCTCAACATTAGCTCATAAAGTTCAGCTTTGTGTTGATACATTTGAGCAGGATTAGCTAGTTCATTTTCATGAACCCCGTTATTTAGAGACTTTATGTTTTCTCTAACTAGCTTCTCTAATCTAAAAAGTGAAGAATGATCTATGTACCCAAGTTTAACTGCTTGGCTAGAGAACTCACTTAAAAGTGAATCTTGAGCTTTGTGAGTTTTATCTAAGATTGATGCTGAGTTGTGTTCTGGACTAAACCTACGTTGCCATGCTTCATATGCTTTGTTTTTAGCGGCCACATACTCAGGATTTTTATATACATCGTCTCCGGTAGCCCTGAGCTCACTTGCAATTTTTCCGAGCTTTTTACGCTCTTCAAAGAATTCAGAAATACCATTTTTTGAATAGACTTCAAATCCAGATGTTAGATGGATGGCCAATGCAGCGGCTTTAGCCCAATGAACTTCTGCAAATTCCCTCGAATAAGTTTCATTGAGACTTTTTGACTTTCCATTCACGTAATCGGAAAGCTTTAAACTAGCACCCATTGAGTTCTTGGAGCGTCCGAATGGATGTCCATAATCTCTCAAAATAGTTTTGTTACGGTCTTTTTTAGTGGCATAGACCGTGCCTCGGAGACTTGCTTCTAGTCTTTCTACAATGTTACTAGGTGTATTGTGATTCATAGTTCCCCCCTACTCGCTAGTTTCATGTTCAATTTGGATAGGTCTAACGAGTTGCCCAAGTGCATGAGGTTCGCTTTGTCTATAAATAGATTGTTTATACGTGAATTTTTTTAGTGCGCCTGACTCTGTGGCCGAATAAACCCATCCGAACACCATAAAGCCATTTTGTGCTGCAATCAGTGCAGTATTGGCAATGAATTCGCTAGAGATTTCTCCAATTATTAGGAACTGCATACCTGAAGAAGCGTACTGTGAGAGTAAACTATTGATATCACCTGAAAGGTTTGTGTGAACAAGATCTGTTAAGTAGATAGGAAATGAATCTTCATACGCTAGAAATGTATCTCCATTTTCTTCATTCAAATGCTCTCGTACGCTATTGATCATTCCACCAAGTGGATCTTGTTTAATACTCCCGAAGCTTAACTGAACAATTCCCTCTTGAATTTCAGGAGTGCTTGTCTGATTTGTCTCTATCTCAAACTCAGATGTGTACATCATGTCCAAAATTAGGGTATAGCCGCCAGGGATAGGGATTGAGTTTATTTTAATGCCGCATTCAAAGCTTTCATCAGTATGTTCTGATGTAAGCATTTCTATAACCGTGAAACCTGAATACGGGGTTTCATTTAAAGCTTTGGTAGGTATGCCGGATTCTTGCAAAAATAGCTTTAACCCCTGATACATACCTAGAGAAGTCCAATCAAAAGATTCAGTAACCATTTGATTTAGACAGACGACTCTATTGATAGAGTTATCTATAATATTGAAGTGGATCTTGTGTATCAGGTGCTTTTCCGCAAAAGAAAGAAATTCAATACACCCTTCGGCCTGATGTGGTAATTGGTCTTCATATAGCTTTTCATTAACTTTCGAGAATACACTGGAGTCTATCCTAGAAAGGTTACGAACAATCTCACTTTCAGGTGCTATGGCTATATAGTAGTTATTTGCCATGACTTGTTCTTGTATGGCGATCCCTGTACCGGGAGCCGATGATTCGGTGTCTGTTGTAGGTAATAAGCCAGCGCAATCAAGCCAAAAAACGATTTCGTTAGAGTGGTTTTTGCTACTAATATCGAGCTGTAGTTGATAGTAATCATTTTCGCTAGGCAAAAATATTATGGGTTTATTGTTTAGGTTTAGAACAATTGATTTACCATCAGTGCAATAGTCATAGAGGTCCTTATACTTGTAGGCTTCTTTGTTTATTTCTAGTTGATACAAGCCATTGAAGTAAGGTACTCCTGATTTCAAGATAGATAACTTTTCTTTACTCATATTTAGGTGAGGAAACTGAATGCATAGTTCTTCAAGCGTCATATTGTTAAGCAAACCTAAGTCAACGCTATCTTCAATGTATTGATCTAGTAAACCAATGTGCTTTGCGATTCCGAAGTGCGAAAGCTTGCTGGTCTCTTGATGGAATCCTAGAAGAAATTTAAAGTTTGTTGGTACGTTTTCACTTTCCATTAACTCAATAAAATTGCTCATCGTTAACCTCTTCCTAACCCAAGCATGTTGATGGTTGTGTTAATTGTATTTGTAATGTTTTCAACAGTTTTGTGCATGTTTTCCGCAGCTTTCTGGACAATCTTGCTAGTCTGCATACCTACTTCCTGAACGTTTTCTCCAGAAAGTAATTTAGTTGCAGTTTCAAGTGATTTTTTACATTGGGATAGCTTGTCTTGGCCTACGGCTTTGCCTAGTTGGTCAATCGCATTAGGACCAAGGTTGTCCAATCCCTTTTGAACTTTTGAAACACTTTTATTTAGGTCACTAGCTATCTTCTCGAAGTTTTTCTCAGCTTTTTTAAGTGTTGAAGCTGGTGCTCCTTCTGCAATCAGTCCTTTTAGGTCCAGGTAGGACTGTTGAAGATCTCTTGACCTATCAATGACACTGTTGATTTGTTTCAACCCTGGCTGTTCTCCTTTTAATTTGTTGTAGGAGTTTGTTAAGAAAGAAGGCCCACCTTGAGCTTTGGAGCCGTTATGGTTGAGGTTAAATAGGCCATAAGAGTTCCTATTTGTATTTATGTTTTGGTTGTACTGGTCGACCTTCTTGTTTTCTTTATTTTGTACACTATCCTGCTCCCTTCCGTTTTCCTTACTTGGTGGGGTAGTTTTTTTTCTATTATTTGGTTTCTCTTCATCCTGTTTAGGAACGTTTTCATTCTCAACATTACGTTCAATAGTTGCTGGTTGGTCTGGGGATGCAGTTTTTTGTTCTGGGGGTTCTTCTTTTGTTTTTATATGCTTTTCCTCAGCAGGTTCAGTATGCTTCAATACATGCTCTTCAGTTGAAGGTGATCCTTTTCCTACGGAGTGCTCAATAGCTGAATTTTTTAAGCTCGCAGCTACATTTGTAATACCACCAGCATCGATACCAGTACTTTCAATGTTAACGGTAGGTGAAAATGAATACCGTTTTATTGGTGTGTCAGGTGTTATTTCTGATATTGGAGTGAAGTTGATAGTTTCTGGTAAATTGGGAGCTACAGAAGAAGTGCTTAAGCTCTGTCCTTGGCTTGCGAATTCAAAGTCAGGTGTTTCAAGCCTAATAGACTCTAGCGGGATGCTGTTAATAAGGTCTGTTATTGAGTGTTTGTTATAGTCCATTTTCTGCTAACTCCGCTAAAATTTGAGTCTTAAGAGCAAGGTTGGCTTCTCTTGTAAGTAGTGATTCGTAGTAGGCCAAAAGGTATCTTGCTAATCGTGCTGATTGAATTGCATTCATCCGAGCAACACTTTCGCTGGTCGGCCTAGGAGACAGCCCATTAACTGTCTCTACAGGCATTCCTAAGGATTTCATATCGCTAAGCTCTTCCGTTCTGCCTTGCCATATATCTGACTGAATAGAGTTCATATCGCTCAATTGGGAGCGTTTTATATAACTCGATTTCATAGTGGCAATCGCTAAGTCACTTCGAAGGTATCTATTCAGTTTTCTAGTTAATCTGAGTTCATCGTCAGAACCTTTCATGTCTTTTGGGTGAGGGATCGTAGATTGATTTTGAGTTGTTAACAGACCAACTAACTGATCCATAGCTAAACGGTCTTCGTGCGATAACTCACTCAATACTGCTTGCCCAAAGGTGTCATTTAGAAGGATTGTGTATTCTTCGTGAAGGTTAGGTGCGCCAATAGGAGTTCTATGAGATATGCTGGACTTAAGTTTATCAAAAGTTTCTTCAGCTAGTTTTCCAGGAAGTACCTTCTCCCCCTCAATTACTAGTGAACTAGTTAGGCCATCATCATCAAAGAATAGACAGCCTTGTTCATCAAAATTAGCTACATACGCCCTCTCAACAAATTCACAAAGGCCTGGTGTAACTTCCATCTTTGATTGCATTAGCAAATTGTGTGTTTCAGAGTGACTACCTGATACAGTAGCTGTATGGAAAGCTTTGAGGTTGTCGTCGTTTTGGAATGATTTAATCGCGTTATTGATCTCGTTTGCCATTTCTTGAGACTTAGTCAGCGCTCTTTCAGCTGCTGTCATACCATCAGTGGCTGTTTGACTAGCTTTTTGACCTGTTTTGGCTGGATCTACAATCGTCCAAGCTAAGAATGCATGGCTTGTGTACGGAATGAATGCAACAATAGCCACCCCAATTGTAAAGAATTTCTTCATCTTTCCACCCCAATAGCATTGTCTAACGCTGGGTTAACCACTATTTCGTTATCTGGAATTAGATTGTGCTTGTAGGTTGTCTGGTTGATTATCTGGTTTTCAACACGATTACTTAGCATTGATTGCGTGTTAGGTACGGCCAATCCTGACGAAGGTTCGAAGAGATAGTCTGTTCTATCTAATAACAACGGAATCTGATGGGCATTCGGTGCATTGCTACTACGATGGTGTTCAACGGATCGCTTAATAACACTATGTAGTTCATTCAGCTGTGCAACTCTTAGCCATGTTTTAAAGTTTTCACTAGGTTCACTTTTATCAAGACGAATACCGTGCATCTCTATTATGGATAGAAGGGACTGTTGCTTTGGCTTGCTCCAATCAATTTCATGGGGGAGTTCGAGCGATGTTATATCCCCATCTTCATCAATAGAAACAATAGGAAGCTGGCAGTTAAACGTAGATGTTCCGTTAAGAGCATTAGCAGCCATGTAAGACGAAAGCATCAACTCATTCGTGTTCCAGTTAACTGCAAATTGAAGGTGTTGCTTTTCATTGATAGTTAGACCTAATGACCTACTAATTGAATCAAAAACATGGTCTTGTAGGCTATCTTCGAACCTCATGTTTGCCTCGTTGCGCGGGGGGTAATAGTTGTATAATATAGGACATTCATCAATTAAAAACAATGGTGTAAAATGGGTGACTATGAGGGAAATGCAGCCTGGATTGCTGCAGTTAGTGGGCGAGCAGACATAGAGCTATACTCTATCTTCAGCCTAGAAATTAAAGAAGTGTCGGAAGGTAGAATAGGACTTTCAAGGAGTATGTCTTCTATGATTGCTTATTCTATTGATTCAAAACACAACCACTATTTAGGTTGGCCACTAGGTGAAGTTTGGGATGCTGTAAAGAAAATTGAGTTTACCGGGTTCAAAGTAGAACCAACACCACTCTCTTTATCAAGTAGTCACGAATTGCAATTGCATTATGAAGTCGAAACGGAGGTGATTGTTTCTGAACGATCTCGCAGAGGGGTTCATAACATGACAAAGAGTGAGAATCGTCAACTTCATATGTGCCTACCTGTTACAGCAAGCGTTGGTAACAAGTTAGAATCTGCCTCTCTAATTACTCTAGTGCCATATGACGGTAATCATGAATCTGATGATGCGGATGCAATAGTAGTAACTCCCATAGATTAGACTTTTATTATATTGAATAAAAATTTGGCCCAAGATGGGCCAAATAAAGTTTCAGGGTTTGGGATGATATCTAAAGTTATTATCTAGTTACTAACTTTCCTTTCGTTTTAGTAGATCGAAAATTGTTCTATCACTTCTCATAACTCCGCGAATATAACCCCTTTCACTTGCTGGAGTGTCTTCGTCTCCCCAAACTAGGTAGGGAGTTCCACCTGCGAACATTAAATCGCCCAAAATCTTGAATTCCCTCATTTTAGTTTCACAACTCTTCGAAATGTTACTTGGAAAGTCTCTTAAGCTCTTAGTTGAAAAGAGTTCATTGTAAGCGGCTTTATTATCATCAGAGCAGTATCCATTAAGCACTAACTCACCAAAGCTATTAAGGGGCTCTTGGTGAGTACGATATATATACTGATCGACTGTAAAGTTATTCTCGAATGGGTAATCAATAATCCGTTTTCTAGGATAAGGCATGTAACGTACCTTTACACCCTCAGCATTTAAAGAAGGAATTAGAGTATGTAGCTGTTTACATACTGGACAACTAAAATCGGTAGCAACTGTCAAAGTTCCCTTATAAGGGACATCTGCATCATTTTCATAAACAATAAAGCTATCATCATCTATTGCTGGAAGAAGCATCGGAGCGTATGTAGGTCCTAACTTTTGACGCATATGAGGCTCGATGTTCTTTAATTCATCCATGATTGTGTTAGATGTTTTTTCGGAGCTTACGCTTGGAATAGATGACTGGGTTACGGGTTGTTGTTTGCTAGAATCAGAACTTTCTTGATGCTCAAGCTGTTCTTGTTTCGCCTCCATGGCCAACTTTCTTTTGATTAACGCCTGAACTCCTGGAGATTTACGTAAAATCTCGTTAATCTTTTCTTCATGAGAGCTGTTTAAGTTGGTGTTATGTTCAGAAGGTTCAGCTGGAATTGGTTGAGGCTTGGGCTTGGTGTCGCTCAATTTGACTGAAGCTTTATGACTGCTATCGGTGAAAGCAACTATTGCCTTCTCTTTGGTGATTATTGACTGTATCTCATCCTTATGTGCGCCGAATATACGACCAAGGATGTTATCGCCATTGGACAGATCAATCATTTTCCCCTTAATTGCAAAGTTAACATCGCTATCAACAATGAATGTCCCTTTATTTGTGAAGGCGGCATAAAGGTTAGTGTCTTCCATGATTTTAATTATTTTGTATGTGGTTACACTCATTTTTTCTTCAACGAGGTGTTCAATTGGCAAAGTACTCGATCCACTAACATAAACCTCACTTGTCGGATTACTTTTTATAGGTGCTTTATCAGTTTTATACTCAGCAAAAGCGTAGAAACTGGCTAAGGCCATTAATGATAGTGCTAAACCTTTCTTTTTATGGAATTTGATCATGATTACCTACTCATCGTTAAATTATCAAACAAGGTGTTGGCCATGTTGTTAGTGATAGTTAGTTCCGTCCCATCTACTTTATGGTTTACTTGTTGGGTGATTGGATTTTGACGCATCTCTATATGTTCTAAGAGAGAAGGGAAAAGACGCTTAGTGATAGAAAACTGAAACTTTAGAGCTTCTTTGTTCAGTTGTGAGTTAATGTAAAAAGCTGAGCTAAGGGAACTACAAAGAGTTGGGCTGGTAGAAGGCTTATATAGGCCAAGTTCATTTAAGCTTTGTAAGATCTGGATATCTGGGGAGCTGCGTTTTAAACCAGGCTGAACTAGTTCTTCAGTTGACAAAATAGGTCCACCAGCATCAGCTAGATACGTCTTTTTATCGCTCAAGCCCAAAGCACTTTTTGTAAATTCAGTTACCATTTCTACTTCTGAATGTTTGCTGTACACGGAACGATGATCAACGACATAAATAGCTGAGTGGGCTTGGTTTCTTTCTGTTAATGCCGCAAATCTTTCCATGTCTATAGCTACACAAAGCTCGCTTAGGGTATCTTCTACGGAGTTCTCTGCACTTGGATACCAATAATTCTCGGTCACACGCCCGTATGAAAGCTTTCCAGATTGATATAAGTCTTGAAGATTATTTGCGATATCACAGACAGGCGTATCGTAGTGTATTGCTACGTTCTGGTAGATGTTTAAGGTTGATGGCGGTTTCGTTGGAACTTCAACTAATTCAGACTCGGCTGACTTTAGAGAAGTGTTGTAAGTTAGGGCTTTAACGGAACTTTCATCATCTAAGAATGTAGCTACATTAAGAGTAGGTGTATCCATTAAATGGCTTGCAACCATTAACTTATGAATACTCGTTGGTCCAATACCCTGATTGATACCATAATTGGCTACTTTAAGATTTAATAGTCGTTCTGTATGTGCTTGTGCTACAACGTCTAGGTTTATTGGCCTAACCTTACTCAGTGCTGTTTTTATGCCTAAAGGTGATAACTCACTCAGATCGGCTTTCACAAGTGAACGACCATATTGATTTGCTATGGTTTGCAATTGGTAGGCGATGTACTCTCCTTGTTCGTCAGCATCTGTCATAGCGATAACATTGTCTGAGCGTTGAATTTGAGTAGACATATACTGGTATACGTCAGAGTTCCTTGGGGACCACTTTAGAGAAGGGTCTCCGACCTTAAAATCGAAAACTCTCCCCATAGTAAATCCGCAAGTAAACTCTTCTTGAATACCTAGTGCACCTAGAGCCAAGTTAACTTGCTTCGATTTAAGGCTGCTTTCAACAAGTATTAAATTCACATTACCACCCTTTTTTCACATCCCATTTTGGTTTGGTAGATTGGTTGGTATCTCTTGATGAACTAGGAAGGTTTTGTTCAGATTGAGGGTAAACGGCTTGTCTGCTTGTACCGTTTCTACAAGGTATTAAGTTACCTTCAGAGTCAAAGAAACTGTCTAACTCTGAGCATATTGGCAAAGTTGGGTCTTTCTCAGGGTCATAAGGTTCTGGGTCTGGTTCAGTTACCTCTCCTTCATCATCCTTACAGTATGTAATTCCATTTTGTGTATAACATTCTCTGTCTCCATGATCAGGGTCTTCTATGTCTATAATGTCACCGCCACCATTCCCATCAGACGCACATTCGTACGAAACCAGTTTTCCCTTGTCGTCATAGACAGGGCAAAACTTACTTTGCATCTCAATTTGATCATCGAAGATGCCTTCCATCAAATTATCTAGGTCGAGGTCTACACTATCTGGAATCGCATCAAGTACAGGGCCAAGTGCGTCGTCAATGCCTTGCTGCCCAATATCCTGAATGGTATCGCATAGAGCTCCTTGTAAACCATCGAGGCTAAACGAAGGTAGACCTGGCAAACTAAAAGAGAAATCACACCCTTGTGTCGGGTCTATATAAGCAAATGGGTTTCCCATCTTAGGATTGCTAGTATCTACGTCACATATACCAGCTGAAGGTGCTGGCAATGAGACTTTTTGTCGACATACCCTTGCTGCTTCACTCTTAAAGGGAGTGACAGTTGCAATGACTGAAGCTAGAAGTGCAAAACGAATAATTTTATTATTATCCATCCTTAGTATTCTCCTGAATTAATCTTTTGTGAGTTGCCAGTGCCAATCGAGTTGCATCGTCACTCAAATATTGCTTGTCGAATTCGATTAGAAAATTGAAGAGGTTTAATCTTGTGTGAAGAATTTTGGCAAACTTATACCGGTTTCGGTTTTCTATCCTTTGACTCGATAGAGTTTGGTTCGCGTGGATAGAGACGATGTAATTCCATTTGTGATCGTTTTGACTGAAAGCCCCCAGCCAACCAAAAGCAGCTAAAGACGTTTTTAGCGGTAAGCACCCCAAGATTACGAGTAATCGATCGGCTTGCTCTTGCACATCCTGATTCAATGGGAAATTTGCTAATTGAGGTAGGTTTTCAGCAATGCGATTAAGTTCTCTTAATGATGGAGACTGATCCTCAACAACCCAGCTTTCTCTGGCCTCAAAGGATGAAATGCTGCTCATTACTTTTGGCTCAACCTCTTGCCAGTATTCATCTATCCATTTTTTATCGAACGTTAGTCTAATCATAGGTGACTTTTGGGTTTTGCTGATGTTGTTTTTTATTGTAATATGACATTAGTTTCGAGTCTATTAGAGGTTGAAATGAAATTCAATAACTCAATTATCGGCCCATTGGTCGACCCACAAATGCATATCTTAAGAAACCACCCTGCCTCGAATCGCGAGGTTGGACTAAACGATGCAAAGTTTGAACATATGTGTCTGCAAATTGGTGTTTCAGAATACGCATTGAATACGGATAGGGCGTTGAAGACTGGTCATTCTATTGAACATACACAAGTGCCTGAACTCGACTTCTCCGAACTATTCAACGAAGCAACTCCATCTAAACCATCAAATGATGGAAACTCACCGTCTCAACCAACTCAAGACCTATCATTTGATATTGGTGGGTTTGATTTATAGAGAGCACGCTAATGTTTAAGAAAACGTTATTAAGTTTATCCCTCGCGGTCTTATTGCCAGGGAAAGCAAACGCCGTAATCTGTACAGACCCAACAGGCTTAGGTCAGATAATCAGCCAAAGTGCTCAAGATGCGATGTTATGGGCTGAAGAAAAGGGGTTAAAGATTTCTGAAATGACAATGACAGAACTAATGGAGGAATGGAAAGCATCTCAAGATACGATGCGCGAACTCGCATCAACACAGGCCATTTCTAACAGTGTTTCGGAAACTTCTAACCTTGAGCTTCAAGCAAAGATGGAACCCTCACCATTGATGTGTGATGGCATAGCAGCGGTGTCTGCACTTTATGAAGCTACAGATGACTTTTATTGCGAAGCCCAGACAAATAGCCTTGATTTTGCTGTGCAGCTTTCAGATGAAATTGAATGTGAAGGAGATAGATGTGAAACAGGGCTGCAATCATTAGCAGATGAGTCTGTATCACTTTTAGAGGGCGTTACGCATGGAGATACTGTTGAACTCGATTTATTAAATATAAAAGGTGTTTTACCCGGCATGGGTGAAGGTGGCTACTCCAAATCGACTGATGAGAAAGAGCGCACTGACACTATGCTTAAAGTACTTTTTAGCTCCGGTGAAATAAATAAAATGCCCCGCGGTGAGAATAACCAAGTTATCAATGAAAGCTCGGGTGCAGATGCAAAGATGGCTTACAACCGATGGCTTAAACGTCATCTAAGAACAACAGCTGGATTTAATACAGCTCTTAGAGTTAACGGGCTCACCAACCCTCGTGATGAAAATGGGCGCCCTATTCAATCTATTCTTGAGCAAATAAAGGCTGATATTGATTTCTATAACTCTCCTGAGCAAATAAAGCTCTACGGAAATGGTGGTGACAAGTCTTGTTATTCACGTAAAGCCGCAATGGTAAATACCCAGCGTGAAATGGATGATTGGTTAAACACGCCAGCTGGTCAAGCTTGCAAGGCTAATTTTACCACTGTGGAACAAGTCCAAAGAATGAACGCTCAAATTGATGCAAGGGTCCTTGCTCTGCTGGGTCATATACTGGATTCCCAGCTATCAAGCGAATTCAATTTAGGCTTACAAACTCAACTGCTAAATGAAATAGCTGGAAATGCAAGGAAATACTAATTATGGCTGTAGAGGTCACTGACGTTCTAGAGCGGTTTCTGACGCATGAATTTGTCATTTTAGTTGATGGAATAATCTTAGTAGCTCAGGGGCTGGGTTTATATCTATTTGTCCATGGTGTCTTTTTATGGCTTTCCCTCATGAGGATAAGAACGTCGTCCCCCATGGTGAGTCAAATGTATGGAAGCCCTCCCTCACCTAAATTGATAATGGCAGTTTTTATCGCTTCAGCATTTATGTGGAAATTTGGAGAAGGAATAGCTGCTTGGGGGAGTCTATTTTGGCATGGTTCAGGATTAGACTTTAGCACTCCCTATTCAGCGGCAATGTTTGATGACATAAGTCAGCGAGCTACTAACCTAGTCAATGTTTCTACCGTAGGAACGGGGATGCAAACTCGTTCTATTGCTATACGAGCTTGTTTTGCGGTCATGTCTATTTACGGAGTTATATCTTACTTCAGAGGTGTGATGGGAATAACTCTCTTAGCCAATCCACAGATGTCAGGACAAATTAAGTTTAGTCATATTGTTGTTCATATGGGGTTCGGAATTTTCCTTGTGTACATCGATTTCTTCTATCAATCACTGAGCAACACTATCACAGCTGCAACCATGAACTGAGGTCCCCTATGGCAACTTGTGCAGATTTTACTCTTACTTGTATAGAGGCTCATGTTCAGACAGGGTCGACAACAAACTTTTTAGCAATTTTATTCGGTGGTTGGGTACATCACCTTTTTGGTAATCAGAGTGTAGAAGCGACATTGACGCCTTTAATGGTCATGTTGGGGGGGCTCAATTTCTTAGCCCTACTCTATGGATCAATAAATGTCATATATAACTCTGGTCACATCATGATGAATGCTGCTGCTACAGGTCATGTCTTTGGGAAAATGTCACCATACGTTCCATTAAGAATTGCAATAGCGTTGGGGTCATTGGCACCTATGATTCATGCTGCTGGTTCTTTTGTATCGGTAGGACAAGCTTCTGGGATGTATGTAATCGTCCATGGTGCGGGAGCAGCTGATGTATCCTGGAAAGCTGGAGTAAATGATTATGTGAATCATACTGGAGCGCAAATAGCGTCTACGAATGTAGGAGAAGTGTTCTCAGTTGGAGAAACTATGGTTTCTATGCTTTCTTGTGCTGAGTTGTTTGAAAGCTCAAATGATAGAAAATTCACTTTAAAATCGATTAATTCAAATGGGACATCTAGCATATTCCCAACCGACTCATTTCCATCATTTTCACGAATCAGCTCAATGTACCCTAATTCAAGCGGGTCTTCTTCTCTTAATTATGTCGATGAGCCTATAGGAAAGAATGGGGCTGAAAATACTGGCGCTATTTTAGAATTTCGTGGAGGAGCCTGTGGTTCAATCAGGTTTGATTTCGCCCGTAAACCTACTGCTAGCTCATCAGTGGAGCAAAAGCTTGCATATTACTCGAACTACTATGGTACAGAGGCTACGTTCACTTTCATGTCAGAATTACACACGCTTGTATCGAGTATGTTATCGCGGCTGAAGAACGCAGATTTATCAAAATATGTAACGGCAATGCGAAGAAGTGATGACTCTTATTATCGTGAATATTTACTCAATGAATTAGGCTCTAAAGAGTTAGCTGAAAACCTATTCAAAGCGCACGTTGATTTAGCAATGTGTAAGTCTAAAGTTGTAGAGCGCGGTTATATGGGGGAGTTATCTCAGTCTTGGCAGGGTCAATATGAAGCAAGTCGCTGCGGTAGTTCTAAAGCGAATATCAGCATATCAGGCTCATCCTCGCTGGTCGAAGAGTTAACAGAAGGGGGCTGGATGATGGCTCCTCTAGCGTTTAGCCGTATGAATGGAATGATGCAATTAGCTTCATCTGGAGTAGGTTTTTCATTAGACAATGTAATGAGTACAAATATACCTGAAAGAACTAGTTTCTGCCGTTCTGTATTCTCATGGATTCCAAGTATAAACCTTTTCGATTCCTCTCTTGATGATGAAATAGATGAAGCAAACGAATGTAAGACGTATTGGCTGGCAAGCAATTTTCCAAAGTTCACTTGGAACTTAACTGAACAACTTGCAATGAGTGGAGACATAAAATCAGATTGGCCTGAGGCGCAGAAGTTGAATAACTGGTCCGCACTAATGGCCGTTCACTCGACAAATGAAAACGCAAAAGCAGCGGCGACTGGCAACGAGTCTGCAATAGTATCTGTTGCTTCCGGAATATTAAGCTCAGCTCTAAGCCTTGGTAATTATAATGGTAATCTGGCATCTGCAATAGAAACGCCAGGGATGAGCGGCATTGACTATGATGGAGCTCTATTCGACGTTACAGGGTCTACAAATGCTTTGGCGTTATTATCTACGTTAGGTGAAGCGCTTAAGAACATTTGGTACATCGTTGTATTGGCAACTGAAGGCGCAGATGTAATCAAAGGTGCCCTCGAGAGTTCTGCTTTGTCAGCTCCATTCGCTATACCTTTGGCCTTCTTCGTTAAAACAGTAGCCCCATTGGTTGTATCAAGCCTTCTAGGTGCTTTTATATTAGGAAATGTATTGCCCATGGTGCCAATAATTACATTCCTATTTGTTGTTACCGCTTTTTTCATCATTTGTGCCGAAGCTCTGGCAGGCATTGCCCTGGGCAGTGCTTTATTAGCTTCTGCTGCAGGTGAAGGGCTAATGGCTGTTCATGGTCTAAGAATGGCCGCTCTCTACGGAGCAATATTCCTGAGGCCGACTCTTCATGTAATTGGACTAATGCTGGGGTTTGCAATGTGTAACCTCAGCTTAGCTTTCCTTAATAGCGTTTGGTGGAAGTCAATTGGAGTTAATCTACCTTCCTCTTGGGACCTTTTTGATTTAGTTATGCTTACAGGAGGATATCCTATCGTTCTATTTGGTTTACTTACTTATTGTCTGAAAGCTCCGAACTTATTAGCCAACAATTTAATGTCTTGGGTTGCTACGGATGCTATTGGTCAATTTGGTGATTCTGAACAGTACCTATCAGCAACCAATGGTACCTTCAACAAAATGTCTGATGCTTTTAATGGTTCACTTCAGAAACAACAACCTCAACAGGATCAGCAAGGCAATGAAAATAATGGCAGTGGTAATAACGGAAATGGCACCAAAGGAAATGGTGAAAAGTCTGAACGACCACCAAGTGCAAGCAAATAGGACTATGTAATCTATGATACTTTCAACTGTTTTTAAAAGCGCTACAAGCAAAAAACCTAATGATTGGACATGGAATATGTTTAGACTGAGGTTTTGGACTGAGTGGGTTCATATAACCCCTATAGATAGAGCACTGGAGAGTATTCATAATGAATACAGGCTCCCTGGAGGCCTACTTAATGAAATAAAGTCTGCAAGAGATTATCAGCAATCTTTTGACCCTTTAACGTCCCTGCCTTATCTAGACTCATACACCGAAGTCAATAGAGAGTATCTACTGAAACATGGTTATAGCTTGGTTGAATCGAGTGTGCTTTCAGAGGCTAATGGAGGTATTCCTGATTTGCAGAAAGACAGAAATCGTTTGTTGGTTCTAAAACACGAGGAGCGTCCCAGTGATTCCAATGAGCAGCTAGCAAACGATATGCTTGAAA
Organism: Vibrio sp. 779(2023); assembly: GCF_033344285.1. Taxonomy (NCBI): domain Bacteria; kingdom Pseudomonadati; phylum Pseudomonadota; class Gammaproteobacteria; order Vibrionales; family Vibrionaceae; genus Vibrio; species Vibrio sp. 779(2023). The sequence continues at coordinate 101,460 of NZ_JAWPOM010000008.1, read as the reverse complement.
TTAACCCTCATCTACCTCAGTTGACTGCCTCTGAATCAGCGAACCGTTTGATTTTAAAAAAAGGGGAAGATGGACGGTATGATTTAACCATTCAGCGTACCGAAGAGAAGCCAACTACGTACATGGAACTTGTTAGAGCTGTCCCGGCCCATATGAAAATGGTTCCGTTCATGGAGACCCCCGTACACTTCAATCTTGTACCTTTTGATGAGGTTGTTAAAGCTGGTTTCGACATGAATGATGAACAGGTTGAAGGCAAAGCCAGAAACCTACAGCTGTCTATTTGGCTAACGCTATTTTTTGTATTGGCTTTTTGCTTCTTTGCTGTAAACAGTGTTGCCAAATTCATTATTGTAACGATAGTAACCTCGGAGGTTCAATTTAGTTACCTAATGACATCCATGTATTTGACCTTGCTAAGTGCATTTACTTCCTTTATCTATTTTCATTACCTGCATTTATATTGGCAATATGACACCAATCGCTTTGGTTCTGTGTATTCATTTTTAGTTGCCATCAAAAAAGATCCTATGCGGTTACTGCCACTTTCCAATAAAGCCGAGGTAAATAATGTTTAAAACCTTTGTGATTTACAAGTTACCTGAAGACTTCAACTTGGAGCCAAATCTGCACTCTGAAATGTTTGAAAGGTTGAAGGCTAAACCTTTGACTGGTGCGATTAAGACTAAATATGGCTGGGCTGAGTTACTGCAATCAAATAAACCTTACATTAAGCTGGAAAACGATTATATTTTTCGTATAGAAAAGCGCTTTAGGTCTGTTGCATCTAGTACATTGGATGAAGCTGTCAGGCAGAAAATGATTCAGCTTGCACAAGATTCCCCCAGGACATGGGGAGTAAATGCCAAGGTTTCTTCACAAGATGTCAAGAATTTACGTGAAATGTGTGAAAACCTTCTTATACCGAAATCGCTTACACGTTTCAAAGATATCATTGTTTGGTTTAATACTGAGCTAAAGTTTCTTTTTATCGGTTCAAGTGGAAAAAAAGAAGTTGAAGCGATTATTGATTTATTCAGGCTTACATTCAAAACATTTCCTGCGAGCCCGCTAACAGTTAATAATGATGTTTCGAGTGTATTTACTAGTTGGCTTAGCAGCCTGGAGTTACCGCCTACGTTGGCAATTAAAAATGGTGATATTGCATTTGAGAATAGAGCGAACGGTGCGAACAAGGTGAGATACAGTAACCAGGATATTGAGTCAGATGAAATCAATGCTAATTTACTAGCGCAAAAGCGCCCACTTCAACTATCTTGCGAATGGAACGCCACTTTAGGGTTTACTGTTAATAACGAATTAAAGTTTTCTAAGATCAAGCAACTAGGGCTGTTAAAAGAGAAAATAAAAACGGCCAATAAGGAAATGGAGATCAATAATCCCGCCCAGGAGATGGAAGCAAAAAGAGTTAAAGATATGACCTCCTACACTTTAACTCGACTGTCAATATTGAACCTTATAAAAGAAATCTTACCTTCATTAAATAGCTCAACTGGATTCGCTGGTGGTGCGCAATCGAATACATCCGAGCTAATAGAGGGATTTGTTGAAAGCATTGATTGATGTATAAGGGCCATGATCTCGTGTTTATCGTGAAGAACGCCACGTAGATGAGCTGAAAACATTAAAGGGAAATGATGAAATTGAAAAGCATATTAACATTAGCTATCGCACTGCCTCTTTTGAGTGCTTGTGACCTTGTAGATGATTATAACGAAATGGTCAGTGAGCAAATGGCTGATATTACTATCTACATCTCACCTGTAGCTGAGCTACAGATTGATGATAGTGAAATTGGTTATGTTCATGGATTCGAAGAGTGCCCCTACGAGTCCGTAAATTGGTTGTTTGGGTACTCTCAATCAGTGGGAGGCAATAATTGCATCAAAATAGGTCCTGAAACAGAAAACATCCAAGTGCGAGTTATAAACGACCAAGTTAACTTAATTGAAACATGGAATGTATCTAGGGTTGGTGATGCCGTTTCACTAACTAGACCAAACGGCTTCAAAGTCCGTGAACCATCTAACCAGTCGTAGGGGGAGAAGGATGCCTAAGCCTCGCGGTAGGTTTATCGGCCACAAGCAGTTTGCAGTCGATCCCAATTGGGTTAAAAGCCAACAAGAGATTCGAGCTCTCAAAGAGCGAAAGCGTTTTGTTGAGTGGTCGAAAAACTGGATTACGGTAACTCGACTAAAAACAGAACGATTGTGGACTGATTCAGCTATCAAGAAGTGGCTTGGCGAGCCAAAAAAACAAGCAAAATACAAAGTATTTGCTGTGGAAGATGTTAGAAAAGCTGAACGGAAAAAAGCGTTTAAAGAGTGGTTAGCACCTCGACTAGATAAAAAGCTGGCAACTAATCCACACTTTAAAATCAAGAAGATTGGAACTGTATAACAACCAAGGGGAAAATATGGTTATGTATAGCACTCAAGCTATAGAGAACATTAGAAATGCTGTTTGCAGACTAAGTTCGCATAAGCTCAATCAGAGTATCAATGGCCTACGCGAAAAATTGCAGGATAAGTCAGCATAGTTTTGCAAGATAAGTTGACAAAAAAACCATTGAAACACTAGATGTTGTACGCACTGGTAATAGAATTAGCACATATAGGTTTTATGTCGTTAATTCTGCAATTTATGCAAACTATTACTGCAAAAATTAAGAAAGTCATTACTATCGGAGGACAATAGACTTTGATCGGAAATGTGCCTTTTCAAGCGATTCTTAGACTGTAAAAAGCAAAGGTTTGATCATTTTTGAGGCGTATTGGTACCAGAAACACTGTGGAAATGACAATAAAGATTGATCAATCTCTAGCAAACTATTGGAAAGAACTGATTAAGGGCAACCTGTCAGACCTAGTCACATCGAGATAAAGAAACTCACAGATTGCATTCAGACTAATTCAGATAATGGCTCTTTTTTCATTGTCTTAATCGAGGTTCATTGTCTTCAAAAGCCTGTTTACTGCATAGTAGATGTAAAGCCCTAGTTGACTCCCTAAAAAGAACCACCACCAGACCAAGTACAAATCAATTACATCGAATTTACCAAACAATACCTGCTCGAAATCTAACATTGATTCTGTAAGTGGTCTTTGTGCACCCGGCAAGCCTAGCCTATCAAATGGTACATCACTAAACTCAAGATAACTTAGTAACCAAACGGGCATATATAGAAACACTTCTGTATCAGCAATTGAAACTGCTATAGCACGTAGATACTCATATCCTTTGTATAGTATTAGAAGGCCACCAAGGCCGATTAGATAGTGATTGGGTTTAAGGAGTTTCTCTGTTACGTATGATAAAGGGATTAGGACCGTCCTTACGAGCTTGCCCATTACGTAGTGAACGACTCCTGTAGTTACATAAAAAAGTAGAGCCGGAGTACGAAGAATTCCAAAGAAGATAGCAAGAAGTAGGTTCATAGGGCATACCTTAAGCTTAGTCTATAATATATTATAGTTTGGTATGCCCTGGAAGGGAAGATATTTAAGGGTAATAGCAATAGATAGTTGCTAGTGCTCGGTTTTCTCTAGGTGTTTCCCAAAGTTTAGTTTTGAAATTATACGAGTAAAGGCGGACAAGAAATTGTGAGCCAGATGCATTTTTTGTAACACCGATTCGGTTTAATGAATAGTCAGATACGACTACACCGTTCGCTGAGTGGTAACGCTTACTATCTTGCCAGTCTACAACAATTCTATTTGCCGCATAACCTGCACCATCACCACAATTTACACCTTTAATTGCACCAACTCCGTTTATTGTAGCGGAACCTTGGTGAACATATTTACTTGTTAGGTTTGAGAGAGCTACACCCCCTCTCGATGTCAAACGAATGTCTCTTGTTCGAGAAACGCCATTTGGGTCAAAAAACATTGAGGGGTCATTGAAATCAACAACGGCTCCAGGGACATAAAGAGAGCCATTCTCGAGAGTTGATATGTTTGAACCAGTACCGATTGCCAAGCCCCCTGCGAAATTATTCATTTGCGATGAATTGGTTTGGTTGATTCTATTCCGTACTGTAGCTTGGTCTATTGTTGCTGAGCCTATACTAGCTGTATTTATATCGCCGTTATTGATGTCAGCTCTATTAATATCAGCACGATCAATGTCAGCGTTATCGTAATCAAGGTCAGTGCCGCGAACACTAGTTAAGTTTGCCGAATTGGAGCGTAACGTGTCAATAGTTCCGGAGTTCGCGTCTATGGAATTGACGTTGATGTTGTTGAGGTTGCTGGTTCCATTCAAATCGAGTCTAAATACAGGGTTTTCTCGGTCCACAATGCTAGATACTTCAAGGCGGTCCATATTATCGACATCCTGTCCATTCCAGTCGATTGTAGCTAACGGTGAGTTTGTACCATGGATACTCAGGTCATCAGAGAAGCTTGTGCCCCAAGTGATATCCATAGTAATGATACCTGTATCAAAGTCGCAATCCACTTGCGAGATAGAGGTGCCTGAATTTAGGTTTGCCAAACCTCCACCAGCAATCCGGGCTATAGTACATGAACGTTTGACTCCGTTTTCACCAGAGAAGTCAAATCCCCGAGTTTCAGCAGTATTTGAGACAGTTAATTTGAGTTCGACCTGGGTTCCATCATTTGTAACTTCAGTTTTGTATTGCATGTTATCCCCAATTCTAGGGGAATCTTCGAAGTCACAGAATAGGAACTCAGATGTTTGGGTACCACCACAGGTGTTTGGCTTCAACCACATTGTTCCAATGTGCTCAGCACCGTTTTGGAAGGGTTGGCCCGGCTGATTCCATTGGGCTAATGCGCCACTTTGTCTTGAGGCATTCTTGATAGCATGAAGCAGCGTTGCTATACGCTGCCCTTGAAGTTGGTCTACTTGAGATTCGTATTGATCACTTTTCATCATGAGGTAAGTGGACATGATGATACTTAAAGCGACAGTAGAGGCCAATATGCCAAGTTGAAGGAAAAAGCCTCTTTGTCTTTTGATTGAGGTTCTAGGCAGCATATTGGCCACTCTTAGTAATAATGATTAACGGTTGATGAATGTGATTGCTACTTCATCGCCAGATGCACACTGTGTTTTAAGAGTGTCATTGCCATCAATTCGCGTACCTTCAACCTGGATCTCAACGAAATTTTGGAATACACGGCCAACCAGGAGGTTGCACTGATCTGTTTCTACGTTAGAGAATGTGAAAGTGTAGAACTTCCCTGTACCTGTGGACGTAATGCCATCACGGTTAGTAGCAGTATCAACGCTTCCACAGGTCAAACCGTTGTCAGAGAATGGAGTTGTAAATTCATCTTGAGTTGCACTTAACCAACTGGATGGCCAGATGTTCTTGTCGTAACAATCTGTATTGTCAACAGATGCGTAAGAACCGAAACCACCGACTGTTCGTCTAAGTTCGTCTGAAGCTTGTAGTAAAGCTTTCTCTGCATCATCGACAAGTTTTTCAGCCCCGGAGTCTCCCATGGTAGTTGCATAACCAACAACCATTACCCCCAAGAATGCCAAAACAAGCTGGAGTTCTGTAGATAGAAATACACCACGTCGCTTTGCGTGAATACGGTTAAGTTTATTTGGATTATTACGTTTAGGTTTGAATAACATAGCTATTTTTCCTTGTTAAAAGCTATTGGATTTTATACATGATTGATATATATCAATCAAGTGGAATATCAGTGTTACAACTTGTTAATAGAACTATCAAGGTTAATTAAGGTTTTGGCCAATTGTAGAAATGGAGAGACCTACTATCGCGTTTACACTTAACACAGCCATCATGCAGCCTAGCATGATCCCTGTCGTAAGCTTTTTCACGAGCGTTTCAGTGTTAGCAAATACTTCTTCGGTGATATCGTCTAGTTTATTTGTAAAGTCTGAGGTTGTAGCATATGACTCAATCTCAATTCTTGGTTCTCTACTAAAGAAATCACAAGCGAGAGCTTGCCCCTCACTCTTTCCTCCAATCATGCTTAGACGCATTTTTTGACACCAATGTTTTACATATGGCGTTGAGTGGGAACCTACCAGCTTTAGTGCCTCTGAAGAAGGCATCCCCACTTTCAAAAGGGCGTTGAATGTTTGCAGAGTTATAGCAGAGTTAATCGCGTCAACAACATTCCAAGGTGGTAATTTAGTTAATCTCCGATGTATTTGATTGGGTAAACTCCAAACTACCCATACTCCGTAAATTACAAGAAATGCAGTAACAAATGGGCTTATCTCGTATACAGTTTTTGTAAACTCTCTTGCAAAACTCATCATTGGAGTTGGTTTTATATTTAGTCCTTTGAACAACACTGCATAGATGTATAAATGAGCAAGGCTACAAATAAGCATGATTAAACCAACACCTATGATAGGACCGACTATCCCTAAAAAACCAGCCCCCCTCATCTGTTGTTTACGCTGCAGCTGACTGACACAAATACGTATTACCTTATAGGCAGCTGTTTTTTTCTCAATTGCGTAGGCAACACCAATCGTAGTTTTATCAAAGAATGGAGCGAGCATATAAGAGATAACTGGTTTGTACCTATACCGGTCAGCCAGGTATTTCACAAATTTTGTTTCTGGAGATTTTGGTTGTTGGGATTTATAGGCCTCATAGAGGGAGTCCAATACATTTAAGATGGAATCACCATCTGCTAAACGTGATGCAATTTTCTCTAGAAGTTGAGACTTTCTCTTTGAGCCCACACGATAGTTTGTAGACTTTAGCTTTAAGGTATCAATGAAGTCATCACTAAGGTATTGACTCTTTATTTTGAGCAATTTTTGGTTAATATCGTTTTCCATTAATTAAACCTCTGGGTGGTAGAGAGAAACATTTAGCTCTTCACGAACCAATCGAGAGACCGCAAGTTGATCGATTTCACGTTCTATCATCTCAGGGTCCAATATCCCTTTGCACATTTTATAAATCGCGTGCTCTAACTTAGTAAAACCACCAGTGTTTAGCCAATGAGCTTTAGCCAAATCATCTTCGTTTTTAGCCCATAGGTTTCTGATTGTTTGATCTGGCGCCAAGACTTCAGCTACAGGTGTTCGTCCAACACGGCCATCTACAGAATAATTACACTCTTTACACCCACCTTGCTTTGCGAAACGTATGTTCGGCAGGTACTCAAGTAACTCTAGGGAAGATAAGCTTTGTATTAATGAATAAACTAATGGAGAGTTATTCGGAAGCTCATCATAACTTCGACTACAGGACGGGCACACGGTTCGTACTAAAGACTGAGCAATGATGACAGTTAGGGTGTTTGATGATTGATAGACTGATCTAGCTACACCGAAACCGTCCAAGCGACCTGGTACATCACAAGAAGATGCGGCATGTATTGTTGAGAAACATACATGGCCAGTTCGGGCAGATTCAATTGCAAATTTTGCTGAATTGTAGCAACGTATTTCTCCTGTACCCATGATATCTGGGTCTAGTCGCATGAAGCTTTCGGAAATTCGTTCAAACTGCTTGGTTAATGTGTTCATTTCATTATCAGAAGCGCTAGAGTTATCTTCTAAGTTAACTTGTGAAACGCCCTCTAAGTTCATCTCGATAGGGTTTTCGGCAGTAACAAACTTCCGAGTAGATTTGTACAGGTCTTGTAAGTAATCGATAACTGAATACATGGACTGGGTCTTACCAGAACCTGTAACACCAGCAAACAGTATATTTCCTTGTTTTTTACTGGAGTGTTTTTTAATCAACAGCGTTTGAACTGGGTGATATCCAGCTTTATCTAGCTTTCTTATAGAGGATTTCTCCCCTTTACTGGTAATCCTGCATACTAGATCTCCACCGCCCTCAGTTTCTCTTGGTGCAAATTCAACACGCATTTCAATTTGAGTATCGTTATACGTGTAGATAAATTTACCAGATTGAGGTTCTTTCCAGCTTAGGTTATTACCTTGGATGCTAGAGCCGGATGCTTCATCCCCACCGATGATGTTGTAAGCAACATCAACAGTCTCGTAAAGCCTATCGTATGTATATTCTTTGAAATCAATTAAATCGCCATCTACACGTATACGTACTAACGTGTTGCCAGGTATATTAGATACTTCAAAGTGAATGTCTGACGTTGCAGGGTGTGATTCTAAAACAGACGCAGTGATCGCTTTAAAACTTCTGCCCTCATCATCTTTAGATTGGTTTTCTTCAGAGCCCATGAAGATGACATCAGCAAGTAATAGGATTAGGTCTTCTGAGCACTTAAGATTAATGACTTTTGTATGAGTATGATCGGTATATCCCAAATCATCTCTGATAGTCGCTCGAACTTGTGTGATTGACTTTGAAAAGTCTTCTGTCATTAATACGGTAAGGTAGTTGTATCCTTCTTCCACACCTTGAATATGGCCATCCGAAATAAGGAATTTTTTACCATAAGCTGGATGTAACACTTTGTGCTTGTCAATGATACCACCTAAGGCCCAAGGAAGTTGTTCTCTAGTGTCGTATGTTAAGTCGTTAAAGAAGTGTGAACTAGAGCTACTACGACTACCAAAGTACTTTATTAAATCACCAGAAATTGAATCTGACAAAATGTCGTATTCGTTTGCGCTGGATTCTACAATGCTGGTTGCAGGTCTATACTCTGCTAAGTTAGTACTAGTCATGAAATTCTCACTTGAACATTAAACCTTGAGAGGGAGAGTCATTAATTAATGTAGGCGCCGGGGCTCCAAACATACTTGATTCTGAAAGCTCCCCAATCTTCTGCTCGATAATACGGTCTCGGAATGTTTGCGCTTTCTTAAAGCGGTCAATTGCTTCGTCAGAGGTTTTAACCGTGATATGTCGTGCTCTTGATTTGTCCATTTTGTGAGTTGAATAATCGAAAGGCATGACTACAGCGCCTTGAAATGACAGTGAATCTACATACCAGTCCCCAAAGCTCTCCCCTTCTTTTAAAGTTTGGATAGCCCCCTTATGCCAAAACTCACCTTTCAACTGACCAGCTATCTCATAAATATCTGTAACGAAGATTTGTTTTTCCATTTCGTTTAGCAGAGCATTAACTTCAGCTTCTCGTTGAGCTCTACGTTTTGTCCTAGTCTCCTCCTGGAATTTTGCTAAACGCTCTTCATCCGATGCCTTCTCTTTTTTCGGTTCAGACCCACCGTTTAGTAATTTGTTATTTTCTATCAAAAGCTGCTGATACTGATTGTCAAGCATTAACATCTTATTAGCATGCTCTTTTTGGGCTCGTATCAACTCATTTTGCGAGAGTGATTTGTTTTCCTCTATAGAGAGGCTTCGTTGTTTTTGGATGTCTTGGTAAGTCTGCCCGGATTGATCATTTGCAAAAGTTGTAAAGCTCAACAATTGGGTCGCGATGCATAGGGTAATAGTATTAATTTTCACGTAATGAAACCTCTTTGTCTTGTTGATTAAGAATGCTACTTTCGTGTATGTACTGCATCTTAAGAACGATCTCTTCTGTTTCCAGATTTATCGAAATGCTCTGTATAATCATGCTTTTAAATTTGTCGATATCGTTAGCTAGTTGGTCCAAATAGTTAAATGCCCAACCAAACCCACTTAACGAAAGTTGTACATTCACAACGGTGTAATCTATTTGTGGGTTTCTTACTTCAGTGGAATATGTTTCGTTTTTAAAAGGGATCTCCCTTTCTGTTTTGCGGTTTGCTGAAATCGCTCCGTACAGTCTTCCATGTGTCTTCTCTGCTTGTTGCTGAATGAAGGTTAGTAAGTCTAGGTAGTGGCCGTGAGTTTCCTTTATGAAGATAAAAGCGTCACTTTCATCAAAATAATGGTCTGGTTTAGGAAGCGGTACTATTTGAGACGTAGTAATCTCTTCTCCAGAGAGTGAATAAGTGATAGTTCCATCGAATTCGATGTTGTCTCTAAAATTGGCAACCGTTGTCCCTCCGTTTTTCCACAAAACGGTCGTCTCATGAAAAAACTCTTGGTCTGCTGGTTTGTCTACTGTTGATGAGTCTCTAGTAATGATTCCTTTGGTAACGAGATCGACAGTCATTGGGAACCATCCACCAACATCAACAGGAAGAGAGTTAATATAGGCTTTAAGGTTCAAAATGACCTTTTTAGGATCTGATGCGGTTAAACGTTGAGTAAGCCATTTTGCTTCCTCTTTAGTTGCATTTGCCTTGTCTATTCTCTCGATTTTTTTATGATTCAAATCGTTTTCAGCTTGCTTAGCTAGAGTACTGCTTGATGCTTTCTTCACCATTGAATCTATGTCAGGAATTACATACTCTTGCTTGGAGTTAGATTTAAATATCTGCACACCTATCAAAAATATAATTCCAAGAGCCACAAATACGATGTGGGATGGTTTTATCTTTGATAGAGGGTTTGTGTTGAGTAGCTGCTCAATTGTTTGAATTTGAGCGAACTTTTCATTAGGTACAGCTTCACATATGACGTCATATGAGTGCTGTTGGTACTCTGAACGTGACTCTTCAAATAGTTCTGAGATATTTTCTGTTATCTCATTAGGGACTACATAGCGTAATTTTACGTGATGAAGATCGTACATTTGATAATGGTCGAAGATCTGTTGGATAACTTCTTCCACCGTTTCAAATACCAAATCATTCTCACCACCAGCTGGGCACTTATCAATTACCAAAAGATACCAATATTTACCGGATGGTAGCTTTTGTATGAAGAAAGCATTCGGGTGATCGACACAAATAGCGCGAGCGACGATTGCCGCCGCGCTGTAGTATTTTGTCGTTATGCTTTGAGCGAAACCGATTGTTGATTTTGGTGCATCATCAATTGTTGACCCTTCAACAATTACTGCATTTGTAGCGTCGTATTTGTTAACCAGATTTTTGATATGGATGGTCTTATCGGATTCTGAAACCTCGTACCAATCTAAACCGATGTAGTGCCTATCAAATCCAAGTTCTTCTAGTGACTGCATAAAAGGACCTAATTGGGTTAAACTTTTTCGATATGAGGCGTGATAATTACTAGCATCACTGAGCGTGTTTTAGCATTAGAGTCATTGCCACCAAACATCCATAGCAAATCGCCTAGAACTGACTGGTTTTGGCCATTGTCAATCACTTGCTCGAACCCAGTCATAACCATTGTTTCGCCTGAACGGATATTTCTAGCGCTAACCATGGCAGTAACAGTTCTGTCTGTTAGTTGAAGTTGTGTATTACCAACTTCTAGTGGGTCAATTGCATTTAAGGTACTTACATCAGTTACGATACGGACAGCAATTGTTCCATCTGAGTTAACACGTGGTGAAGCTAAGAAAACAATACCGTTTGTTGTTGTATCTGTGCTTGCAGATTGTGTTACAACATCACCAGATACACTTTGGTCGATTTTATCCGCATATTTCTTTTCATTTACGAACTGGACTGGAATAACATCATTGTTTGGTACAGTTGTCGTAATTGACTTTTTAAGCGAAAGAGATTTAGTCCCCTGAAGAGCCTTCAATGCCATTTCAGTGCCTTTGAAGCTACCATCACCGATACTCAGCCCTAAACCACCTAACTTAGCTGCATCACCAACTGGAACTCCATCGATTTTAAGTTCGAAGTCATTCTTAGCGTATTTAATAGATTGCTCAATGCCGTAATTTGATTCGTCTGTAGTGATCAGTTCCCATAGCTCTATATCGAGCCTGATCATCTTTCCAGCAGTAGAATTTGACTCATCAATAAAGTTCTCAACAATTCGCAGCTTTCGAGGTGTGTCAGTTACAGCAACCATACTTAGTGCAGGTAACACTTCTACTTTTGCATCTTCAGAAGCAATGGATTTAATCCCCTTGAGGAGTTGGTCCATTGGTTTCCCTAGGTCACGGTCAAATGAATATGAGTGAGAACTCGAAGTTTGAGAGCTTGTCCCCTCGCCTTGCTGACCACCGCTAGTAGACGAATTGATACTTGATTTTAAAGTTGTACTACCAGCATATTGGTCGATCCGAAAGTGTCTAGTTTCTTGTCGGTAAAAGGATACACGACCATCAGATTGGTATTTCCACCATAGGTTGGTTTTTGCTGCGATAGCATCCAACACTTGCTTTAAAGCAACGTGCTTTTCAAAGTTCAGGGAAATAGACACTTTTGCGCCATCTAATAGTGACCCTTTGTTCGTATCTGTATAAAGTGCCGAAACGTCTAAATCATCACCAGTAGAATCACTTGTACCACCGCTTGCTTTGGAACTTCCAGAGTCTTGGTTAAGATACTTGATAGCGTCGCTAGTAAAGCTAATGTAAACCCCATACGAGGCATACTTATTGTTCAAATAGTCAATCGTGTCGCTAAGGGGTTTAGAGCGATATGACATGAATTTACTCGGGGTAAGAAAAATCTCTGGAAGGTCTTGCCTTTCTTTTAACTTGAAAGGTTCCCCAAGAATAACGTAATTATTGTCTTCGCTGTAGACGCTCTGATCTATACCGGGTTTAAGTCTGTGTTTTTGAATCGTCTCAGTGGCAGCGTCTGCCTGTGCTGTCGCAACTCTATTGGCATCTTTACCAGGAGTACTACAACCACTGACAAGCGCGATAATGGTTAGTGTGAGAGCTTTAAGTTTCAATGTGTTGTTCATTACTGGTAAGTCCCTTTTTCAGTAGAACCGCCTTTTAGGATATGAGCAGCACCAATTTCAGGGCTGTAACTAATCCACAATGGTTCTTTTGTTTTTAACGTCTCCTTAAGCACTCTATCTAAGACTCCGTCTCTTCCTGTTAGGTCACCAATCAATACCGAACGTGATTTAACAGGGAAGTCGTATTTAGAGCCCCAAATAATGTCGATATTGGACTTTGTATTCCAAACCTCAAAGTTCTCTTTAAGTGACAGTTTAGGGTCTAATGTCCAGAGTTTTGGTGTTCGTGTCTGAAGGTACGTAAGGTGTTCACGATTTTTGGATGCAGCCAACACTCGTTCTTGTTCATTTAGAACAATATAAATACCGGAATTTAGTTCCTGTATCTTAGCAACAGCACTGCGCCAATTAGGTGAAGGTACCCAGGCTAATTGGTGGGAAGAGATGCCTGGTCCAATATTTACCCGCCAACCAGCTGGTGCTAAAGCATTCAGTATTTCGTGAGCAGGTAATTTATTTTGGTAACCGACTTTAGATTGGATGTCGTTTAAACCATAAGCTGTATCTGACTCGTATTCAGTAAATACAACCCCCGCTTGCGCGCTACTCATCACGAGTAAAGGTAAAATTAATCTTAATTTCATCATAGTAACCCCTATTATTTTGATAAATATACGTCATTTTCGGATAACAAACAATAAACGAAGCTGTAAGGTAACCTACGAATAAGAACAATTTCTTATCGGTTATCTGGCTTCCAAATTTCGTTTTTTCGATATGGCAAGTTGTTGCCTTGGTTGTATTTTGACAGGAGGTGTATAAAAAACTCTAATGGTGTCCTTTTGGTAAGAGAGATTAAAGACATTAATACATAGAAAACACACATGGCTTTAAGGTAGTTCCAGCTGAACATTATTGGCAATGTCAAAACCGGGACGATTGTAGACCCGTCCATAAGTAGGAAAAGTGGTCTTTTCATCGCATTTTGTACCGCTTTTCTATCCAGCTTCGGTTTATATTCCATTATTCTGATTCCATAAGGAGATATTCTGGCCCAATTTCACTGTTGTGATATAGGTTTGCGATTTGTTGAGAAAAGGTAAGCTCTTGTTCCTTTAGGTGCCTTCTTACTACTACAGATATCTCTGTGTCAGATTTACACTTCAGCATTTCTTCTCTGATTTCTTCAGTTAGATATAGGGTTTCTCTAACAGCAATCCTTTCACCGTCGAGAGTTCTAACTAGTATCTGAGCGACAATGCCAGAGAGTTGACTAATAAAACCAGCTAATACAGCCAGCTTATTTTCTCCATCTATCATATTGTAGATGCGGCTCATCGCTGTCTCGCAAGAGTTTGCATGTATTGTAGCCATCAAGAAGTTGCCAGTGTTAGAAGCGTTAAATGCGTTTTCGATTGATTCTTTACTTCGTATTTCGCCCTGAACGATGATATCTGGACGAAGACGAAGAGCAGCTTCAAGGCCTTGATTAAAACTTTGAACATCGGAGTCTGTTTCAACTGAACCTACTTCATGAACTGAAATACTGTTACCAGGAGCAATCTTTACTCCCTCATAATTAATTTCAGGTGGGTCCTCAAAAACTAAGATATGCTTACCAAGGCTGGGAGTTTTTAGCACTGAAGTTACAATTCCGGCCATAGTAGTTGTTTTGCCTGTGCCTACCCCTCCCACAAACATAAGAATACCTTTACGGTTATGCTTTACAAGATTGACTAGCTCCGGCTCTATACCCAAAGATTCTGCGTCCTTTGGTGTTTTAGGGTTCAACCTACCAACCATCTTATAGGTCTTTCCATATTCAAGTGACCTTGAGGTAATAGCTGCAATGCGGAAACTCCTAATCTGAGATTGATCATTGGGGTTTTTGGTAACGAATGCAAAAAACGTAGGAGTAGCTGCATTAACATTGTTAATCAGCGATTTTTTGGTGCCGAGCATATATTCAAGAATATTACGGCATGCGTTAGGTTGCATTTGTTTATCAGTGATTTCCCTGATTTGCCCGTTTACATCGATTCTGATTCGATAGTTACAGTCTATTAAAATGTCTGAAGCACCGTACTCAATTGCTTTCCATATGACAGTTTCGATATCTACTTGTGTCATTTCGCTTGAAACAGGTATTAATGGAATATCATTCATGGTAGGTGTCACTCTTCAACGAGAATGGATTTAATTTGGTCGTGAGTAAGGCCTTCAGTTTCTACTTTAGAAACAGCATCCCTACGTACAGAGCCCCTAGGGTCTTTTATTACTGGTGAAGAATAGAGATCAGAGTTTGTCTGCCAAACTGCCTCACCACTCAAAGATATGAACTGAGTGCCTAAACCTAATTGGTCTCCTTGTACCGTAATTCCTACATTTTCAATAATCATATCTGGCTTTTCTATATATCCGGACTCAACTAAATTCACGTAACGGATCATGGCTGTTGCGTCAATAAAAGCATTAATTACACGAGTTCTCATCTCAGCAATTGCTTGTTCTGAGCCCATGGCCCATCCCTCATCAAGAGCTGAGTTGAAGATCTCCAATTCTTCTGAATTTCTAGGTAAAAGTTCGTCAATTAATGTGGTCGGCGTAAGTGAATTTTTGTCGTAGAGATAGTCAGACCAATGCGGTTTCCTCAACACAGGCTTAGGTTGTTCTCTCAATCGATAGACAAGATTATCGGTCCTGATAATCGTAGCTTTTGTGTCTCGCGTTATCGCGGCATGAGCTTCTACTTTGTCTACCATACCTGGACGAAGGTACTTGGCTTCACCTGAACTTAGATTTGCAGAAGCGTTAATGAGATGCTCGAAAGGTAGCAAGCGGTCAAAGAGGTGAGACTTGCTATCCACTACATCTGTTAAGCGCTCCATCGTAGCTATATAACCATTCGCACTGCCAACTTCTTCAGCTCTTTCGCGGATCGACTCAATTCTGAGTGCCTCTTCACCATCGCTTACTAGTTGTTGTCTAACCTTTACATCTTTTAGTTCACTTAAGCTGTAATAGGTGCGCTTAGATTCATCTGCCAAAGTGGTAACACTGAAAAATAGACTAGCAATTAAACAAATAGCAGTATTGGTTCTCACGCTTTTGTCTCCAAGTATTTAACGACAATCGTCTTAAGTCGGTTATCGACCATGATGTCTACCTGGGCACCCTTTTCAGAGTCAATAATCTTTATTGCGTCGTTTATTGGTTGATCCTTCAGTTTAATACTTACAAACACGCCACCAGGTGGTTTTTGGCCATAAGTAAATACTCGATCAGAACCATAACCTACTGTCTCAGCAATACCTTTTACGGCAGTTTCGACTTCACAATCACAATTCCAGTCAACAACCTTTTCAAAACCAGGTAACACCATTGTAGAGAGCATGCGCTCCTGCCTTCTCTGCTCAGGGCCTTTAAGTGCTTGTGCATGTGCACTTCTCGTTTTTGCTAACAATCGGAGCTCGTCAAGCATTTCAACTGCATATGGCTCAAGATCGCCAAAAGCCCTTTCTTCAGGGCTCTTTTCTAAGTGCCTTAAATCTTTGACTTCATTAGTTGCGCACCCAAGAAGTAGAGTAGAAGCGAATGCTATGCTAGAAAGCTTAAAGACGTTCATTTTGTTTCCTCTTCGTTGCATTGATGCAAAGTGTTTTAGCTGTATTCAGATTTGAAACAGTGATGATTGATTCATCCGTACTGATGTTTTGGTTAATGTCTGGGTGGTAATACCTAACTTTTTGATGGAAGGCTTTCTTGATTTCAGAAATATTGAGGGACGTAATAGGTAGCCCTAATAATTTGAAAGCCTGAACTTCTTCTTCAGAGAAGTTAAATGGGTTTTGTTCATTCAGAGTCGGAGAACTGTGAGATCTACTGGCATTAGAGGGTCTTTCTATCTGAGAGGAAATTGAGTTTGTATAACCAAACCCACGTATCTTCGCTTGTGCTTCCTTTCTTCTAACCGATTGTTGTTGTTGCCGTTGCATAAAGTACAAATATGCGATGCCAAATAAGGCACTCGTGAAAACACCGAATGTATAACTCGCGGACAAATAATATGTAGCAGCGAAAGAAGTGATGAGTATGGAAGCCAAACCCAATATTTTTTCTTTAATTAGTTCGAACACAATAAGATGTCTAATAGCAAATAATAGCATAAATCTATGCCATTTTTGTCTAAAATACAATAGCGAAAGCTGCTAGCATAGGCTTATTATTGAGTCAAATGTTAGTTTAAATTTGCTAGTCTCAGAAGTGATATCGGTTCAATAGACTAATTACTCAACAAATTGTAGAAATATTTGCGTAATGCGACCTACAAATAGGGATATAGCTCACACATATGCAACAAATGATGAAAATTTATTTAAGTTTCACTCTTCATGGGTGAAAATTAGACATAACGGCAGTTAATGTTTAGATACAAGTCACATGATTATTTGCGTCTATTCTCAAAAATAAGAAAGTATTAATGGATAAGAATCATTACAGCGAACTGTTCTCCGACATATTCGCTACAAAACAGAATGAAGGTGGTGCGGCATATTTAATCAATCGTGAGGCTAATCTTGAATTAGTTTCACGGTTAGGTATTAATCATCGTGACGTTAGGCTTAATTCAAAAGAAAGCTATGTTTCAGACCCTAGCGCTAGGCTTTTAGAGAAAAAGTTAAAGGTAGCTCGAGGTTGGCTAGACGCAGAACATGAAATTATTAGCCAAACTCAACTTCTAACAATTAGAGCCAACAATGTTTCGGCGCTTATTGTTTCTCCTGGCTTTACTAAACAGTCAAAGCACTTTCTCTCTAAGATAGTTTCATCTACACCTATGAGCGGATATCAATTTTTGTTTGATGAAATCACTTTCGAAGAGCAGTCCTATTACTTACGTAAAATGGAAGAGTTCTTGGAAATTGAAAGAGCATGTCTTGATGATGAGGCATTTATGGAAGGGCTCTACTAGCGAGAAAAGTCGAAGTCATTATCAGGACGCTGTTGTTTGATACCAATGGCGTCCTTTTCATTTACTGGTCCAGTTATACAAGATTCTAGCCTCTGATTTATTGTTTGTTGACTAGGTTCAAGTACATTAGCTTTCTCAACACTCTTCAAGCTAATATGGTCAAATCTCCTGCCAAACTTTGTCTCAAATTCATTCAGAAAGAAATTGATATCTTGTACAGCATTTGGATTAACTTGCCATTTTGTTAGCAAACTTGGCAAATTTGTAAAACTGGTATTATCGAATTCACTTCTTCGAGCTGGTGGTATTGCACTTAGTCTGATTTGTAGAATGGTGCCGATCATTCTATTTTGTAGTTGGAGAATATCTTGTTGTTTTTGAAAGTTCTGACTTGAGAACTTTTCAACTGACACTTTGAGTTTTTCTAAATCCATTTTTTAGCCTAACTCAAGCTGTGCAAAGGCAAGTGGTCTAACAGATGACTGAAGAATAGCCTTCTTGAACCAGGTCATTGTCATATGATAGTCATAGTTACAAGACACGATTTTTTCAGCGTAGTGGTCATGAGGATAATTCATAGCGATTGACTTAAGGATTTCATAGTCAAATATTTCTAACTTTAGATCTTCAAATCGTTGATCTAAAGAGTTTTTAATTTCAGGTAGAGGTAGCTCATCACCGCTTTGAATTTTCTTTATGATTTTCTTGTCATTTTCAAGAACATTTAAGAGCAAGTACTCTGAAATAGAAAGCACATAGCTTGTAAAATTTGGTAATGTCTTTAGAGAGATTGGGTTCATATATTTTTTGTTTTAAGCTTGTGCCCATCGGTTCTATTGATGGCAAAGGTAACTCCTCTTTGCTTCACCAGGAACCAATCCAGTCTTTATAAATCTTGCTTATGTATCAATATAAGATATACATAAACAAGGGTATTTGCCATTTTTTTGACAACTAACGTACTACTTTGGGGGCGATATGAGTGTAAATTCATGGGAATTTCAACCAGACAACGAGTTTTCTGACATAACAGATGATCTGAATCATCAGGATGTAGTATCAGAAAAAACCTCAGATCGAATTGTTAATGTACACGATAAACACCTAAGCCCACAAAGTACAACTTTGCAAAGCAATGATGTCTGTTTGAACGCCTTTAATCAACAAAAGCAGGACGTTCGTCTATCTGAAGTTGGCGGCAAGTCACAATCAGTGCAACCTTCTGCCACAAAATCAAACGCTTACTTCCACCCAAATAGTCAAATTAATCTCTATAACAAGTCATTAAATTGTGCAGCGGTGATTCGATTAGGAAACATAGCTAACAACCTAATTTCAATTGTTGTAGACATTTGCCCAGAACATAACGGTCGCTCAAGTGATTGGAACAACAAAATCTCAGTTGCCTTTTCTCACACTGAACTTATTCAAGCTTATTCCCTATTTCTTCAAAACCTTAAATGCCTTGATTTCAAGTTAAAGTTTCACCAACAACAAACTGGGCCATTGTCTATAGGATTTAAAGAGAGCTCGATTTATGTAAGCACAATCATCTCCGGTAAAACAATAAGCCTTACAGGAAACATCGCCCAAAAGATAAAGTTTATGGCCCAATTAGAAGTGGCTACAAAACACTACTTCGCTACTGCGTTTCCAGATTTGGACCAAGAACGAATTCTGCGTCAGGTAGCTTTGATTTAGTGTTTTTGTAGTTCGATATTAGAAGCTTCTAGGTGACCAGTAGCTCTCAGATATCTTTTAACAGTACCCATATTTGTCCAATCACCAATAGACATAAGGTCGACTGCATTCATCTTATGAACGACATGCCCATCAACTACCGCTCCACAACGTGCCGAATGCCCTGACCAACAACGACCATTAAATACACTTTGTCGTTCATATGCTTTTCGGAACAATCTAAGTACGGATACACCATTCATAGGTTTTAATGGGTCCTTAAGCTGTCCATTCTTCAGAATCCAACCAAAAATATAATATTCCTGATCTTCGACTGGTCTTGAAGGGGTTACATGGTTGTAAAGCTCTACTCCATTTTCTACAAGTTCAATATATTTCTTTACGATCCCTGCATACCTGCCAATGATAGACTTTTTGGGTGGCGCTGCAGATGTCTTAGATTTTGTCCTCACTATAGTGACAGTGTCACTAGAAATGATGACGTTTTTACGTTTTAAAGTAAAGATCTCTTCTTCACGAAGAGCAGTAGAGTATGCAATGGTCATGTATGCTAGGTCTTTGAAAAGCTTTGGCCCAGCTTGTTCAAGTGTCCCAACTATTTCGATCTGCCTGTTCAAATCGCTTGCTCTGAATGGTGAAGCAACTTTTTGCTCTACCTTTGATAAATCAGATTCTGCCATATCCTTTTTTACACCCCTGAAAAAGTCTTTTATAAGCTTGTCTTCAGTAACGTTGGCGAATCCTAGTTGATTCAAAAATATGGCTATGAGGTTCTTTCGGCTCATTAGTGTCGCATAAGACACTTTCTGTTCATTTTTAAGGTGTAGTATCCAGTAGTAAAACATTCTTGGATGTATAGGAAATGCGTAGGCTAATTCAATATACTCAGTAAATCTTATCCAAGAGCGAACAGCGGAAAACATGTTTTTTTGTGTTGCCTTCGAAAAACCACCACGTGTAGCCTCGAATATGGCCATGTTATCTAGAATTGTCTTTAGGTTTGGGTGATCAGGGTCAATTGCACCGTCAAGTTCAGGCAAAGGGATTTTAAATCGTGAAAGATTTTCTTTTTCTTTGTTATTGCCTAGTTCTAATGCCTTAATCTTTTCTAATCCGGATGCAGGAATTGGTAAATTTTGCTTAGTAATCTCCACGTTCACCTCCAAAAATAAAGTGTTACGCTGTCACCTGTAACGCTAACCTTAACGGCCAAAAAGTGTAATATAACTCAAATTATACTACACTTTATAATCATGTCTATTTATACAGTGCTATTTGTTTGTTGAGTTTATATGAATTATTCGAAGATTAGCTTAACGAAAACAAAGCGAGGTACTAAAGTAAAACCCACATAATAACCCATGGTTCTACATAGTCTGCTAGACTGCGTAAGGGAATATTACTTGAATATAGATAAAAAAAAGGCAACATTTAAAGTTGCCTTGTGCTGTTAGGTTTGAAATCAGTTGCTTACTGAAGTCAATTGACCATTGGATAAGTCTTCCAGTGGTGGATAATCAGGAAGTCCATAGTCAGATCGTAACCAAGTTAATTTCTGGTAGGTTTGTTCAATCCACTCTGGCTTTAGCTGTTGAACTTCTATGATCTTCTTCTTGTAACTCGGATCTGTTTTAGCTGGTAGGTATTCTAAATAGAAACTGTCGCATTTTTCCATTAAGCTAGAACGCTCTAAATCTACCACCGTCAGGCAGTCAACAAAGTCTTTGTACGCTTCGTTGTCGGAAATGCCTTGAACAACTGCTGGCCCGGTAGTTTTGAGATATTCTTTGTATAGTTTTGCACCGACGACTCCAGAGCCAGATACAGCAACGATAGCTATAATAGACCAGGGAAAGGTGCTTTTAAGTGAGTCGAACATATTATATCCGTTTTATTGTTAGTATTAGTATTAAGGTGGGGATTGTTTTGGAATATTCAATGCATGAAATACAATAATTGTATTTCATGACTAGTTATATCTAGTTTTAAATATTTATTGTTCATCAAAAAGGCTGGTTATAAAACACCCACCAGCCCTTTCAATTTGATATTTAACCTGGGTATGCTAGAACAATGTCTATGTTAAACTTAATATCTGAAAGATTTAAACGGGTCAAAATATACTCAGTCATACTCGCAAAGTCGGCTTAAAATATTTGATTTACCAAATATACAAGGCTCTTTACGGAGGTGGTAAAATTTGGGTCTCCCAGATATTTCATCATATATTTCTTCTACATTTAAAGTCTCAATTATATCAATAGAGTCTGGATTTAACACTAAATGAGAACGGCCATGATACCCACCGTCTACAAATTGGCCACTCTCAAAATCCTTTAAGATATCGATACCGTTTTCACGCAAAATATGACAACGTTTCCGTTCATTCAAATCAATTAGGTCATTGTGTATTCGATTTTCAGGTGGTTTTGCAAGTTCTGAGTACCATTCTTTACCCCTCTTAGTTGATATCCACACTGGTAATTTATCCCAATGTTGCTGTAGATATTTGGGGTGCATAGAAATGGATTTACCAATAGTTACTACTTTAGCTTGTTCCTTTATTGCGCACACATATACGGTAGGTTTACCTACCTGCCTCGCTTTATAGTCAGCGTGATAGCATGCTCCTTTCAGATTAGAAACGAAGTAAAATCCATTAGCATCATTACAGCCTTCGCCTGTACCTAGCATGCCTAACTCAAATTTATCAAACTCCTTAGCTCGTGTACCATGAAAGATGAGCTCTCTTTCCATTGTTCTTTCTAACATGCCGCTTCTCATCAGGTTATAAGTCTTAAATTGTATTATCTAAAAACTAAACAAAATTGAGCTATTACTTTTGTTGACCTCTAAACAGATCAACTAGTCCTCTCAACACAACGCCACTAATGATCAATCCTAATAGTAAACTAATTACTATTCCGTAGGGGTTTGTTGCGAAAAATGAAAAAAACTCAGGTAGTTGAGGGAAAGGTAATGCTGCAACAGTGGCCATAAATTAATCCTTCTTTAAACAGTTAGGTTATGATTTAAGGAAGCTCGAGATCTTCTTCGGTAACCCAATCCAAGTGAGTATCTTTAGATATCAATAGTGTGCCTTCAAGCCAATTTACACCTAATATCTTTTCATCATGTGAAGCGTAAAACTCCGAAAGTTTATCGACTATGTTTGTAACATTCGATATTTCTACATTTTGTAAAGGTAGCCAAAACCAGCGATTTTTTGACTCAAGTAGTGCTCTTTTCGAGTTCCAATCCAGCCCCCATAATAAATGCTCTTGATTACCATTCACGAGCCGACAGTGCATCGCTGCCTTGATCCCCAATTTTTCAAGAAAGAACAACATACTTCCTACTTTGCGTAAAAAAAAACCATATTGACACATACTAAGATGTTACCAAGTATGTATCAATTATCTTTTGTTTTTATATGGTTATGATCAAGCTTGTATCTATATGTGGCTGGCCAGCCAGGTCTTGGTAGGCACAAATTGGTCTGACACCACATTGCCATTATTTATACAGATGGGCAATACGAAGTCAGTACCACTTCCTTTTGCAAACTCCCGTACTTCTCTTAAGGTATCTTTGCTATTGCTAACTGGTACTAGTAAAGAGTGGCTAAGTTCCCTTGTTCCACGCAACTTAATATTGGGTATTGAAAAACCTCGATGTAACAGCTCCTTTGTTTTAATGATTTGCACAGAACTGAATGACTTTACGTATTGGAGTTGTGCGGTTACTAGTTCGTTATATACTGTTTTTAACTTAAACTTTGCTAGCAAATAGTCGTCTGTCAAGTTACTGAGCTGATACAAAGCCTTTTTAATAATTAATGTAATTTCTGGGTTATTCAACGATGGCATCGCCAACTCTCGGTCATAGGCGTTTATTACAGCGATTTTTGGATAATGGTCCATTTCACCGACATCTGTTTCAAACTTATCCCTATCGCTTAAAATCATGTTTGTGAGTTTATCGTGTCGCTCTGTCATACCTTTAGAGCATAAAATTAAGAATCTGTTTGATGGCTTAGTTTCGCAGCTAACTAATATTGGGAGTTCATTTTTGTGGTTTGGCACAGGGATATACACCTTTCTAATATCAGAATCCTCTAATATTTCATGTGTACCACTGCCTTCCAGAAAGCTGGCTATCTTCTTCAACATCTGGCTCACGATATCATTCCTTTGTTCAATTATTATTCTACGTTTTGACATTCGTTCATCATACTCTTCTTGTTTAGACTCGATATGCCTAGTCAATTGGTCCCTGTTTAAATATGGTAGAAAATCATTGAAAGTACATTTCACGCTCATGGTGCCAGGGCGTAGCCCTAGTTTAGTTTCAATTCTGGTTGCTAACTTTTTTCCTAGCATACGGGATTTATTGGGCCCTAAATGATTGTTCAAATGACAACCTAGCTCTGAGTTCAATTTGCTAATATTGCCATTCCCTATAAGGGTCAATAGGATCTCTAAATTCCTAGATCTGGCAAGCTTGTCAATTGGGAGGTTATCATCAATTGTTGGGTCTACATTTATGGTAGAAATGGCCTCATCAAGTTGTCCAATAGGCATACCGAGCTTTGTTTCTATGTTTCTAGCTAGTCTGTGACTGATGTTCTTCTGAGGCTTGGATCTGTGGCTGAGATAACTGGCCAAGTGAGGCATATCTAAATGTCTACATAAGTTCTGAATCTTACGGTTGTAGTCTTGGTTGACTATACGCATAAGGTTTTGGTGTCGATTCTCGTGATAGATTTCAGTAGTGTCGAATTTGATATCCATTCAATCACCAATCAATAACGTATTGTGGAAATGGTGTCTTCTATCAAATCTCGTTCTATATCGCTTTCAGCTTGATTTAAATACTTCTCGAGAATATCAATATTAAGTGTACTCAAGTGTCTTCTGTAAAGCTTGCGTCTCAATTCTTTGCGTTCAGCATAAATTGGGTATAGCCCCTGGATAAGGATACCAAGAAGAAGAATTACTATATAAAGCAGATTAAAAGACTCTAATTGAGAGAATCGCCATGCAGCTAAACCTACAATTGTTAGAGAAAATGCCAATATAACTATTCTTCTGGTGAACTGCCCCCATTCTGGTGAAAATACAGAGTCTTTGTAATGCATCATATTATTACCTCCTAGATGTATAAGAAATTGTCCATTGTCCATGTGTCTGGATGTGTTGAAGGGAGTGATTGAGATTCGAATATTGCATCAATGGTTGACCAACCTAGCTCAACTCCGTCCTCAAAATGGGTAGAAAATGCAATGTACATCCAACTTGCGACAGTAAATCGTGCTGCTGCTGTAAATTCAATCTTCAACAAATCGAGTTCGCTTGAGGTACTTACCATGTAAGTATTGGTACTTCTAACGCGATAACACCCTGATAACCTGTCAAGTAGTGGTGTTAGGTTAGGTTCTTTCTTGGCGAGCTTAATCATATCTTTCAAAGACAAAATACAATTGAGCTCTTTTAAACCAACCCTAGTCCATTCTTTAACTTTGCAAATTTGTTCAATTCTGTTTCTTTCGAAAGAGATCCAGAGAGGATCATACCTTCCCATACTTTCAATTAATTTATAGGTTGAAAGTAATTCTTCTAAACTAGCAGAGCATGCCCTTTCGATGTTCGTTGATGTATTGCGCTTAGCAGTACATCTTGTTTTAGTTACTGCGCTTTCCAATCTTGAGTCTCCTAGTTCAAATATTCTCAGTTACAACACTTTTATCGCGAGGATTTGTCTTACGCCGTTATCTGATCGCGATGTCAGTTCAATATTTTCGAATGTCGGTACTGGAAGTCTGTGTATAGCCGCCTCTATTAGTTTCAAGCCGAAAAGGTACTTACCACTAGTAATTGAGTTAATATGATGGTTTGTCATTTTTTCTAAATGACTGACTATCAAATGTTCTAGTTGATATAGAGTATCAAGCACCTGCAGATCTAGGTTTATCAGGTCGTCATAGTTCTGGAGTGTCATCAACGTGTGTCGATATGGATCTAGAGCACACCTGTACGCATGCTTTTTAAGTAGATATGGATGTATAGGTTTTGGCCACATGACGACTATCTGTTATATCTGCTTTGTACGTTCTAGCCAGCTAGCTAGTGATAGTAGACCACATACCTTGGCCACCACCTCGAAATTGTCTTTGTATGCTCCGCTATTAAAGAAAATCAGGCAAATCAAAGCAGTACAAGATAGTGCTATCAGTAAATACTTTGTTCTAAACATTAGCTTTTCCTCAACCATTCTTAGGCAGTCTAGACTAAACATTGAATAATAGATGTCATTCGCGTATAAAAAACAATACTAATGTTACCATATATTTTTATACGTATGTTAGGAAAACCTCATGCTGAGCTAGTTGATAATTTGATCAACTTAGTTTCCATATGAGCTTTGGTACAAATATTAACGAAGAGTATGATTGATATGATAAAAATTGATAAAGATGAAGTTTTGACAGTCTCCATTGTCTCGCAAAGGCTTAAAGGCATCATTCCTGAGGATTATAAATGGCCAAATGTACCGGAGGGATATCAATTGGAGTTTATTGTCCATCCCGATGGCACTTTAATCATGGATCTTTTAAATCCTGATAGAGGAATGTTTATTTCAGAAGCCGAAAATGTTCACTTTGAAACACCCCGTACAGTGAAGAACGCCCCCCTTACATGGCAAGACCTAGAAAAGGCTGGTGTTCCTTTTATGTCATGACCTAACTACAACTTGATAGAGCTTTCACAAACAACCTCGTTAAGCACCAAATCAGAATAAATCCCCCTCTATAATAGGAATACTGCATGAAATCTGCGATCCGTCTTAGTCTAAAAGTAATATTGTTTTCGATTACTGTCATAGTGTCGATAATTGGAGGACAAATTAGTCAGCACCTCGCTCATATCAAAGATTCCAGAATGCATACGATCGATACCTGGAACAGGCAACATCCTGAGAACTTACATGTCTCTAGAACATTTATTAATGAATGCCTTAATCGAAAAATGGTAAAGGATACTAGTTCGGACGAACCTTTCTTTGTAAAAGAGGTTTATGGACTGTATGAATGTGGTATTGAAGTCGGAGCGGATGACCTTGTGGAGAAAATCAAAGAGTCAGACAACTCCTTGAGTACATTTGCTTGGCCATTATCAGCTTTGACTTAATACTTCGTTTTCAAATATTGAGGTCTAAATCGGACCTCATTTGAACCACTATCGAACAAAAATTAGTCAACTATACACGGTATCCACCACACTTTAAGGTACTCATTGGTGCCTCTCCCCCACCGCTTCGCTCCATCCGCACGTGCTGTAACTATAAGGTCGGCTTCGCCGCCTCTTGAGCATTCTCCCCCCTGGGAGAACCAGCGGCTTCGCCGCTTCTTAGATTGGTAAATACTATTCATATCGATTTATTTCTATCTTTATCTATCCATATCTATGTTTGGCTACGCCAAACTTTTTTCCAGGGGGTCTTAGCAGTGGCGAAGCCACCAAGGAGTAGAAATATTTAGGGCGAAGCCCTTATTCGTTAGCGTCGAAGACGCGAAAGGGAGCTTGATTCTTTGCGAGCGAAGCTCGCTTCATTCGAGTTAAAGCGAGTGAGGTAGTTAAGGTTATTGGTGTCGTAACAGCGGCTTGTGGTGTAGTTTAGGTGGTGGATACCGTGTATATTTATGGTTTGAAGTCCCCGTAGATTTGGGAGAGAAATAAAGTTTCATACTAAATGTTCAAGTAAGCCTGTCAGTACCGTTCTAAATGTCACGCTGACATAAATAAAGATTCATACCAATTGGTACTACCATGTTTCAATCTCACAACAATTGACTATAAAAGTATCATACTGGTTGTCTGACCATCCGCTGGAACACGTATCTGGACAAAAATGTTTTAGAGCTGTGTATTAAAACGTTTTTGTCAGATTAGAAAAAGCATCTTGAAACCTTAAACGCTTGCTATTATTGCATGTGTTCGCAAGATGGTTGTGATATGCTAAGAGATGCATCATGTAGGATTAGAACATAGCTAAAAATTAGTTATTGACGCCATAGTCGTTTGTTAAAGGTCGGTTTTCGCATCTTCCAGAGCCTGTTTTTGAATATTTGCAATAACTTCCTCGGTTAACCCATACTTTGCTGCGACAGTCATTGTGATTGGGTTTAGGATGTCCTCAACCTCATTGAACAACTCTATTGATTTTTCCAACCCTGTAATCATCTTATTACGCCCAGACGCGTTCATAAAATCCATAGCTTTAGCTTGGAAATAACTATGAGCCAAGAAGTTACGTTCCTTGAGTGCCTTAGCTAGCAACGATTCTGTAGTCGCTTGAAGTACGTTTAAAGATTTTAGATGTCCTATTAGTCTACCCATCGTCTTATCACTAACTTCCTGATCAAAGCTATCAAACTTAGCCTCCCACTCCTCTTGGGTGTGCTTAGACTTTGCCTCTCTTTCGTATAAATCACAAAAGATGAGCAACTGAATAATCGATTGCTCCACACATTGAGCACGATACATCGCTAAACCGTAATATGCGTAAACTTCTTTACAATGTTCTGATTTGTCCATAATAATTTTTTTTCGTTTGGGTCATATTTTCTCCACCTAACAAGGGGTTTTGCGCCCATCCCCCCGAAAATGACCTTAGCCTTTAACTTTGGTTGATGGGGTTCTAGGGATTTTCCGTCCAAAAACGACAAAGTGCTCTGGAGGCCCCGCCGTCTGTGGCCTCCAGAGGGGTATTACTTTTTTCGAGATCCCTATTTGGGCTCTGTTTGAGTAAGATTTAGTCTTTTTGGGCTAAATCCATGGCATTCGAAGAACGTGTCCAAATCTTGTCCGAGGCAGAACAAGATGAGTTATATGGACCCCCCGCTTTCACCTCCGCCGACCAACGCTTCTTTTTCTCGCTGAACGATAAGGAACTGGCGATCGCTAAAAGCCTCCGTCATCGGGGCCAGCGTTACATGCTGGTGGTACTGCTGGGCTATTTCAAAGCCAAGCCGGTGGTGCTGAATCCCGGCTTTCATCAGATCAAGCAGGACCTCAAATACGTTTATCAAACCGTTCTACCAGGCCCAGGCTGTAGACCCTTTAATCTCACGCCAAAAGAGAAAGAACGGATTTACCAACGTGTTTTCCAGCTCTGCAACTACCAGCGCTGGAATGTCAAAGACCATGGAGCGGCGTTGAGAGATTACTTATCCCAGCAAGCCAGAGCCTGGACAGCGCCTAGGCACCTCTTCGATGCGGCCATTGAATATTGTTCGGGGCAGAAGATCGCAATCCCTGCCTACAGCACGCTGCAAAAGATCATCAGTCAGGTGGTGGGAGACGAACAGGAACACATGGCCGCGCACCTTGAGCGTGCAATGTCACGCGGTCTTAAGCAAGCACTGGCGGAGCTCGTGAACGGCACAGGTCCACTGCCGTTCCGACAGTTGCGACAATCGGCTCGTAACTTCACCGGAACCGAGTTGGAGAAAGAACTGATTGTCTATCGCCATATCCAGCATTGGATGCCGGAAGTGGATCTGCTGTTGAGCACGCTATCACTGTCGCAGAAAAATCTGCAACACCTGGCAGAGAAAGTCGACTACTACGGTGCCAAACTGAAACGTCAAACCGTAGGCAGCCAATGGCTGTATTTATTGTGCTATCTTCAAACGCGATGGCAGCAAGCGCTGGAACGTATTGCCGATGGCTTTGTGCATCATGTCAGACAGACCAAACAGAAGGCAAAGGATTATGCGCAGGAAGCGGTGTTTAAGGATTGGCAAAAAGCAGCTAAAAATGTCAGCAAGGCAGCTGAAGTACTGCACCTGTTCATTGATGACAGCATTGATCTGCAACTACCGTTTGCAACAGTAAGACAGCAAGCACTGAGCCTGCTGACCAAAAGGGATCTGGAATCTGTATGTCTCTTCCTGAACGAGCAGCGACGATCGGTCGATGAAGCCATGTGGCAGTACTGCGACGAGAAAGAAAGTCTGCGGAAAGGTTTGCTGCGAGAGTTGTTCCTATGTCTGCGCTTCGAAGGCTGCGACGGCACCCAGCACTTAGCGGCCGCCTTGGCGAAAACACAAAACGAACTCAACGGCCAGGACGCTCAGTTGCAAACTGCCGACACCAGACTCCTTTCCAAAAAATCACGTGAATTCCTGCTGGATGGTGAAGGGAATATCCTGATCGATCGTTATGAGTGGTTCCTCTATCAACAGATTCCTGATCGCCTGAATGGCCAGCTGACGCTGCCTGATATCACTAAATACCGGGCACTCGACGCCGACCTGATCGACGGGGAACATTGGCGAAAAAACAAATATACGCTGCTTCAACAGAGCCATTTTACAAAATTAGCGGAGGAGCCTGAAAAGCTGATCAAACAGATGGCCATGGAATTGGATACCCGTTTGTACGAAGTCGGCGAATATCTTGAACAGGAAGACAACCGGAATATCATCTTGCGTAATCCGCAGGGTAAACGCTTCTGGCGCCTGCCTTCGGCCAGCAAACATCATCTGGTCAACAATCCCTTCTTCCAGCAAATTCCCACAACGGGGATTGCGGATGTACTGCGCATGGTTGATCGTGACACCGGTTTCATTGACTGCTTCGCTCATGTGCTGGGTTCCCAATCCAGAAGCCGTTCCCATGAATATGACCTGTTGGCAATTCTGGTCGGCAATGCAACCAATCAAGGCATTTACGGCATGGCACAGATCTCTGATCGTACCTATGATCAGCTCAGCACTATCCAGGCGAACTATCTTCGCCTGGAAACATTGAATGCTGCTAACGACAACATCAATAACGCGACAGCCAAGCTACCCATCTTCCGGTACTACAACATCCAGGAAGATGTGATCCACGCCAGTGCCGATGGTCAAAAGTTCGAAGCCCGGCGCGAGACCTTCAAAACCCGTTATTCGTCGAAGTACTTTGGCACTCAAAAAGGTGTTTCTGCCATGACCTTGATCGCCAATCACGCTGCGATCAACGCCAGAGTGATCGGCGCCAACGAACATGAATCGCACTACATCTTTGATTTGTTGATGAGCAATACGTCAGACATCATTCCGGATGTGCTCTCAACCGATACCCATGGGGTGAACCATGTGAACTTCGCGTTACTGGATCTGTTCGGATACCAGTTTGCCCCACGCTATGCCCAGGTTGGCAAAGTGATCAATGACATGTTTGATGTCAAGGAAGACAAAGAACACCGAATTCAGCTGTGCTTAAAAAAGCCAATCAATACCCATCGTATTGCGCAGCACTGGGATACCATCCAACGGATTGCAGTATCACTTAAGCAGCGGAAAACAACGCAAGCCACCTTGGTGAGAAAGCTCTCGGAGTACAAGCGCAATCACCCGCTGCTGGAAGCCCTGACGGAATACAATCGCCTGGTGAAAGCGAATTATCTACTGTGCTACATCGATGATGCCAGTTTAAGAAACTATGTTCAGCGCGCGCTGAACCGGGGAGAGGCCTATCACCAACTGCGTCGGGCCGTGAGCAGCGTCAATGGGGATCAGTTCCGGGGCAGTTCAGACGAAGAAATCCAGCTATGGAATGAGTGCGCTCGCCTGGTCACCAATGCCATCGTTTACTTCAACTCCAGGATACTCAGCCAGCTGTTGACCAGCTTCGAATACCAAGGAGATACCAAGAGAATAGATATCGTCAAACAGGCATCCCCTGTGGCCTGGCACAACATTAACCTCAAGGGGACTTACCACTTCGAATTGAGCGAAAAATTGCCAGATCTGGAGGAGCTTATGCGCTCAATCGAGGGATATTTACCCGTCAGCGAAAAGTAATACCCCTCTGGAGGCCACGGACGGCGCGGCCTCCAGAGCACTTTGTCGTTTTTGGACGGAAAATCCCTAGAACCCCGGTATGGCTGGCCAGCTCCTTTTGGGTGATTTGGTTCGGCTGCATGAACTGCGTTTCCAGGACTTCGCCTGGCGCCTTCGGCTTGCGCTTCATGTTCATGGTTCACCTCCTGGCTGTCGCCTATCAATGCGTGTAAGTGTAACCGACTTGGTTAACCTGTCAAGATGGGGTGTTTTGATTCGCGCCGCCTTCCGGGTGCGAACTAGCGAAGTCTGTTCGTTTCTGGAAGGTGGTGTCATTTTCAGAAGACGACTGCACCAGTTGATTGGGCGTAATGGCTGTTGTGCAGCCAGCTCCTGACAGTTCAATATCAGAAGTGATCTGCACCAATCTCGACTATGCTCAATACTCGTGTGCACCAAAGCGAGGTGAGCATGGCGACGGACACCCCACGGATTCCAGAACAAGGCGTGGCCACTCTGCCTGATGAGGCTTGGGAGCGTGCGCGCCGTCGTGCGGAGATCATCAGTCCGTTGGCGCAGTCGGAGACGGTCGGGCACGAAGCGGCCGATATGGCGGCTCAGGCGCTGGGCTTGTCTCGGCGCCAGGTATACGTTCTGATCCGGCGTGCCCGGCAAGGCAGCGGCCTCGTGACGGATCTGGTGCCCGGCCAGTCCGGTGGAGGTAAAGGTAAGGGGCGCTTGCCGGAACCGGTCGAGCGCGTCATCCACGAGCTACTGCAAAAGCGGTTCCTGACCAAGCAGAAGCGCAGCCTAGCGGCCTTTCACCGCGAAGTCACTCAGGTGTGCAAGGCTCAAAAACTGCGAGTGCCGGCGCGCAATACCGTGGCCTTACGGATCGCTAGCCTTGACCCGCGCTATATCCATAGTTGGATATAGTAAATGACAAACCTCATGAGCCAACTGAAAAATCAGCTGAATATCGTCATTCTTTACTCGTTCACTTAATGAAATAGCAACTTCGTTAGTATCTGGGTAGTACGCCAAATGTGGAGAGTGGTCATTAATTTCTATACCACAATAACTCCATTGATTAACCATCTCTCCAAATAACTCTTCAGCGAGACTTATTAGCTCTTTAGCTACAGAATCTAGTTCTAGAATAATTTAACCCTCACCATAATAGATTAATTGTAATACTCTTTACTGCTAACGCCCGCTTAAGTGGTGAGCAACGCTACCACAACACTCAATTATTACACCGTAAATACAAAAGCCAATTCAAACTAAAACCGCCAAACGTTGCGAATCCGTCTTAAAGCGTTTGTTATGTGCGTAGCCGAATCTTGCGCTTAGTCAGGAACAATGATTACCCCTAATTGCTCCAGTAACTGTTCCTGTTGCCACGAGCATATTTTTACACCCGTAAGATCAATCTTTCGAGGATCTAAACCATAAAGCTCTGAATGGCTTAAATCACAGCCTTGTACTCTAAACTGTTCCCAGCAGTCTTCCGAAAAAACACCACGGCTTAAATCTGATTCTTTAAATGAAGCGCCTCGAAGATTTGCACCAATCCATCTATTTTCGAACAGGTCACATTTTTCAATAAGCTGCTGCTCAAAATTGGCATAGGATAAGTTACAACCTGTTATGTATGCAGAACAAAAGTACATTTTATTCGAAACCTGATTTACAAAACTAACTTGACTAAAATTTGCTCCTTTAAGATCACAATCTCTCAGTTCAATACCAAAGCAATTTGCCCCCTTAAAATGGGACATTGAAAGCTGACAGTTTTTAAATGAAGCATCTCGAAGATCAGCATAAGAAAAATCGCACCCTTCCAATGCCCCCTGCTCTATGAAAGTACAGTTAATGAACTGTGTATCTCGGAGGTTTGAGCGCTTAAAATTACAATGTATAAAAGTACAATTGCTAAAGATATGTTCTTGCAAGTCCTGATGTGAGAAGTTCACTTGATTATATAATTGCTTTGATTTTTCCATGCTGTGGCTCCAAAAAACATTTGATTTGAAGACTATCATTTACCTGAAAGTTCTCAACAAAAACAAAACCAATAAAAACAGAAACTTAAAACACCCCGTTTTAGCCAAAATAAGGCATCAAAACGGCATTTTAAAGGGGGCTAATTCGAAACGACCGATGCGGCCAGCCAGAAGAAAGTTTTAGTGAATCTGGCTTGCTTTAGAGAAAGCACATAACAGCGTATTAGTAGGCATGCTCGTTTTGTCGCTTTGGCTTGCTTACTAAAAATTAATGTATGACTCTGAATACTAAAGATTTAATCAAAAAAAACAAGCTAACCTTTAGGTCATCCGCCGGCGGGAAGGCCAGGATGCCGCTCGTGACCTACAAGGTGTGGGCGGCGAGCCTCCTGCCGTGACCGCGCCGCTGGAGCAGGTGCAGATAGACCATACGGTCATCGACCTGATCGTGGTCGATGACCGCGACCGGCAACCTATTGGCCGCCCGTACCTGACCCTCGCCATCGACGTGTTCACCCGCTGCGTGCTCGGCATGGTCGTCACGCTGGAAGCGCCGTCTGCCGTTTCGGTTGGCCTGTGCCTCGTGCATGTCGCCTGCGACAAGCGCCCTTGGCTGGAAGGACTGAACGTGGAAATGGATTGGCAGATGAGCGGCAAGCCCTTGCTGCTCTACCTAGACAACGCGGCCGAGTTCAAGAGCGAGGCCCTGCGCCGGGGTTGCGAGCAGCATGGCATCCGGCTGGACTATCGCCCGCTGGGACAGCCGCACTATGGCGGCATCGTGGAACGGATCATCGGCACGGCGATGCAGATGATTCACGACGAACTGCCGGGAACGACCTTCTCCAACCCTGACCAGCGCGGCGACTACGATTCCGAAAACAAGGCCGCCCTGACGCTGCGCGAGCTAGAGCGCTGGCTCACATTGGCGGTCGGCACCTACCACGGTTCGGTGCACAACGGCCTGCTCCAACCGCCGGCCGCGCGCTGGGCCGAGGCCGTGGCGCGTGTCGGCGTACCGGCCGTCGTCACACGCGCTACTTCGTTCCTGGTCGATTTTCTGCCGATCCTCCGGCGCACGCTGACCCGCACCGGCTTTGTCATCGACCACATCCACTACTACGCCGATGCGCTCAAGCCGTGGATTGCGCGGCGTGAACGCTGGCCGTCCTTTCTGATCCGGCGCGATCCGCGCGACATCAGCCGTATCTGGGTCCTGGAACCGGAGGGACAGCATTACCTGGAAATTCCCTACCGTACCTTGTCGCATCCGGCTGTCACCCTCTGGGAACAACGGCAGGCGCTGGCGAAACTGCGGCAGCAAGGGCGCGAACAGGTGGATGAGTCGGCGCTGTTCCGCATGATCGGCCAGATGCGTGAGATTGTGACCAGCGCGCAGAAGGCCACACGCAAGGCGCGGCGTGACGCGGATCGCCGCCAGCACCTCAAGACATCAGCTCGGCCGGACAAGCCCGTTCCGCCGGATACGGATATTGCCGACCCGCAGGCAGACAACTTGCCACCCGCCAAACCGTTCGACCAGATTGAGGAGTGGTAGCCGTGGACGAATATCCCATCATCGACCTGTCCCACCTGCTGCCGGCGGCCCAGGGCTTGGCCCGTCTTCCGGCGGACGAGCGCATCCAGCGCCTTCGCGCCGACCGCTGGATCGGCTATCCGCGCGCAGTCGAGGCGCTGAACCGGCTGGAAGCCCTTTATGCGTGGCCAAACAAGCAACGCATGCCCAACCTGCTGCTGGTTGGCCCGACCAACAATGGCAAGTCGATGATCGTCGAGAAGTTCCGCCGCACCCACCCGGCCAGCTCCGACGCCGACCAGGAGCACATCCCGGTGTTGGTCGTGCAGATGCCGTCCGAGCCGTCCGTGATCCGCTTCTACGTCGCGCTGCTCGCCGCGATGGGCGCGCCGCTGCGCCCACGCCCACGGTTGCCGGAAATGGAGCAACTGGCTCTGGCACTGCTGCGCAAGGTCGGCGTGCGCATGCTGGTGATCGACGAGCTGCACAACGTGCTGGCCGGCAACAGCGTCAACCGCCGGGAATTCCTCAACCTGCTGCGCTTCCTCGGCAACGAACTGCGCATCCCGTTGGTTGGGGTAGGCACGCGCGACGCCTACCTAGCCATCCGCTCCGATGACCAGTTGGA
Organism: Vibrio sp. 779(2023); assembly: GCF_033344285.1. NCBI lineage: Bacteria > Pseudomonadati > Pseudomonadota > Gammaproteobacteria > Vibrionales > Vibrionaceae > Vibrio > Vibrio sp. 779(2023). Next base: position 66,176 of record NZ_JAWPOM010000008.1, on the reverse strand, counting down.
AAATCGCTTCGAGCCGATGATGCTGCCGGTATGGGAGGCCAACGACGATTGCTGCTCACTGCTGGCCAGCTTCGCCGCTTCGCTCCCGCTGCGCCGGCCTTCCCCAATTGCCACGCTGGACATGGCTCGCTACCTGCTCACACGCAGCGAGGGCACCATAGGGGAACTGGCGCACTTGCTGATGGCGGCGGCCATCGTCGCCGTGGAGAGCGGCGAGGAAGCGATCAACCATCGCACACTCAGCATGGCCTGTCGACAACCTCTCGCGCAACCAAGACATCGCGGTCGGACTGCAAGTGATCTTGAAGCCACGGGCCCGTCCCACCCCGACATGGACCTCGATGCCCGAACGGACGTTAGATTTCGAGTTCTAGGCGTTCTGCGATGAAGGTTGGATCCCAGCCGGGATTGAAAGTGTCGACGTGGGTGAATCCGAGCCGCTCGTATAGGCCACGCAGGTTCGGGTGGCAGTCGAGCCGCAGCTTGGCGCACCCCTGCGTTCGCGCGGCATGGCGGCAAGCCTCGATCAGCGCGGAGCTGACACCCCGGCCCGCATGTGTCCGTCGCACCGCGAGCTTGTGCAGATATGCGGCCTCCCCCTTGAGGGCGTCGGGCCAGAACTCGGGATCCTCGGCCGACAAGGTGCAACAGCCGACGATGCCGTCGCTGCAACTCGCGACTAGGAGCTCGGATCTCAGGACGAAGGTCTCCGCGAATGTCCGGTCGATCCGCGCGACGTCCCAGGCGGGCGTTCCCTTGGCGGACATCCACGCCGCAGCGTCGTGCATCAGCCGCACAACCTCGTCGATATCACCCGAGCAGGCGACCCGAACGTTCGGAGGCTCCTCGCTGTCCATTCGCTCCCCTGGCGCGGTATGAACCGCCGCCTCATAGTGCAGTTTGATCCTGACGAGCCCAGCATGTCTGCGCCCACCTTCGCGGAACCTGACCAGGGTCCGCTAGCGGGCGGCCGGAAGGTGAATGCTAGGCATGATCTAACCCTCGGTCTCTGGCGTCGCGACTGCGAAATTTCGCGAGGGTTTCCGAGAAGGTGATTGCGCTTCGCAGATCTCCAGGCGCGTGGGTGCGGACGTAGTCAGCGCCATTGCCGATCGCGTGAAGTTCCGCCGCAAGGCTCGCTGGACCCAGATCCTTTACAGGAAGGCCAACGGTGGCGCCCAAGAAGGATTTCCGCGACACCGAGACCAATAGCGGAAGCCCCAACGCCGACTTCAGCTTTTGAAGGTTCGACAGCACGTGCAGCGATGTTTCCGGTGCGGGGCTCAAGAAAAATCCCATCCCCGGATCGAGGATGAGCCGGTCGGCAGCGACCCCGCTCCGTCGCAAGGCGGAAACCCGCGCCTCGAAGAACCGCACAATCTCGTCGAGCGCGTCTTCGGGTCGAAGGTGACCGGTGCGGGTGGCGATGCCATCCCGCTGCGCTGAGTGCATAACCACCAGCCTGCAGTCCGCCTCAGCAATATCGGGATAGAGCGCAGGGTCAGGAAATCCTTGGATATCGTTCAGGTAGCTCACGCCGCGCTTGAGCGCATAGCGCTGGGTTTCCGGTTGGAAGCTGTCGATTGAAACACGGTGCATCTGATCGGACAGGGCGTCTAAGAGCGGCGCAATACGTCTGATCTCATCGGCCGGCGATACAGGCCTCGCGTCCGGATGGCTGGCGGCCGGTCCGACATCCACGACGTCTGATCCGACTCGCAGCATTTCGATCGCCGCGGTGACAGCGCCGGCGGGGTCTAGCCGCCGGCTCTCATCGAAGAAGGAGTCCTCGGTGAGATTCAGAATGCCGAACACCGTCACCATGGCGTCGGCCTCCGCAGCGACTTCCACGATGGGGATCGGGCGAGCAAAAAGGCAGCAATTATGAGCCCCATACCTACAAAGCCCCACGCATCAAGCTTTTGCCCATGAAGCAACCAGGCAATGGCTGTAATTATGACGACGCCGAGTCCCGACCAGACTGCATAAGCAACACCGACAGGGATGGATTTCAGAACCAGAGAAAGAAAATAAAATGCGATGCCATAACCGATTATGACAACGGCGGAAGGGGCAAGCTTAGTAAAGCCCTCGCTAGATTTTAATGCGGATGTTGCGATTACTTCGCCAACTATTGCGATAACAAGAAAAAGCCAGCCTTTCATGATATATCTCCCAATTTGTGTAGGGCTTATTATGCACGCTTAAAAATAATAAAAGCAGACTTGACCTGATAGTTTGGCTGTGAGCAATTATGTGCTTAGTGCATCTAACGCCTGAATTAAGCTGCGCCGCGAAGCGGCGTCGGCTTGAACGAATTGTTAGACATTATTTGCCGACTACCTTGGTGATCTCGCCTTTCACGTAGTGAACAAATTCTTCCAACTGATCTGCGCGGGAGGCCAAGCGATCTTCTTCTTGTCCAAGATAAGCCTGTCTAGCTTCAAGTATGACGGGCTGATACTGGGCCGGCAGGCGCTCCATTGCCCAGTCGGCAGCGACATCCTTCGGCGCGATTTTGCCGGTTACTGCGCTGTACCAAATGCGGGACAACGTAAGCACTACATTTCGCTCATCGCCAGCCCAGTCGGGCGGCGAGTTCCATAGCGTTAAGGTTTCATTTAGCGCCTCAAATAGATCCTGTTCAGGAACCGGATCAAAGAGTTCCTCCGCCGCTGGACCTACCAAGGCAACGCTATGTTCTCTTGCTTTTGTCAGCAAGATAGCCAGATCAATGTCGATCGTGGCTGGCTCGAAGATACCTGCAAGAATGTCATTGCGCTGCCATTCTCCAAATTGCAGTTCGCGCTTAGCTGGATAACGCCACGGAATGATGTCGTCGTGCACAACAATGGTGACTTCTACAGCGCGGAGAATCTCGCTCTCTCCAGGGGAAGCCGAAGTTTCCAAAAGGTCGTTGATCAAAGCTCGCCGCGTTGTTTCATCAAGCCTTACGGTCACCGTAACCAGCAAATCAATATCACTGTGTGGCTTCAGGCCGCCATCCACTGCGGAGCCGTACAAATGTACGGCCAGCAACGTCGGTTCGAGATGGCGCTCGATGACGCCAACTACCTCTGATAGTTGAGTCGATACTTCGGCGATCACCACTTCCCTCATGATGTTTAACTTTGTTTTAGCCACCAATGATGCCCTCACTTTCCATGATTTTGGTGGGAATGGATTTTCTTAGCGGCAACTTACTTTCGTTGTCTATATCCATGTTAAAGGCGAAAAAGTAAACCTCTGTCTCCTTCTCAACCCACCCAACCCACCATGCGACACCAGGATTTGACTCAGTTCCCACACCAGAAAAACCAGTTTTTGAATGCACTAGATATTCAGGTGCCGCCTCCGTTACCAAAGCCTCTTTTACTATTAGCTGGTTTTCTTTAGATGCTGACAATTTATTTAAATATAGAGACTCTAGAAACTCCACTTGATTAACTGCGGAAATTCTAAGCTGGCCTTCCAACCAGAATTTGTCAATGCCACCACTGATATTCTGGTTGCCATAGGAAAATTTTTTAAGGTATTTCTGCATTCTTACTTCGCCAACTTCTCTGGCGATTTGTTGAAATACGGGAACAGCTGAAACTTGTATTGCCCCTCTTAAGGTCAAGTCTCTTTCCCATTGCTTCATGGCTCTTGGCTTTCCGTCCCATTTGAAAACCTGATGCTCATTCTTTATGACACCAGTTTCTAGGCCGATAATTGCGTTGGGGATCTTAAATGTTGATGCTGGAAGATATTCCTTTGATGCACGAGCTAAGTCATTGGTAGCGCAGGATTTACTGCTACTTTTACAAAGCACGAAGACACCATTGACGGCTTCGGCAGAGAACTCTTTGTTCCAAGACGTATTTTCTGTAATTGAACCAGCTAATGCCGTACTCGAAAGACACGCGATAATTACATATGCGGCAAATGTTTTCATGGCACCTTCTTGGTGGCTAACGTTAATTCGACCTCAGAGGCGTTTAAGTCAAAATACCTCTGACGTCTAACATGATTAATCAAAGTCTGATTTTTTAACAAAATCAGAAAGATAGACGCGAAACTTTAAAACAAAGGCGTCAACACTTCAAGTAGCGATCTTTCGCTTCGGCGAGGCCTAACGCCTGAGCTCAGCCGACCGAAACCGCGTAGCGGTTTTGGGTCGGCTGCAGCGATTTGTTGGGCGATAGCTTGCCACATTCTCTCAACGATTGGGATTTGATGTACTTTCCGCACTTTGTAGCGCGACCACATCATGCTCCCCCTGGCCGCGAGAGCCCTTCACTCGGGAAACACAAGACAGACCGAGCACGACTGTTGCAAGGGTCAAACAGTACACGACAACCGGCCAAGCCGTGTTGCGCGGCAACAGCGAAATGATCAACGTTCCGATGCTTCCTAGCAGTACACCGCCCAAGCAGAAGTAGACTGCCGTGACCGTTCCAGCAACATGGTCGAATCCTCGAAGAGCGCCATTGGGCGACACAGATACCGCTGTGGCGACACCAATACCCACTAGCCACATTGGAGCAATAAAGCCTAACACGGACTGCGAAGCCCATATTTCGGTGATGGCAAGCAATACTGCTCCAGCTATCAGGCATCCCATTCCCATTCGCAAGACACTTGGGCTGCCCCACTTGGGTATCACACGCCCCATAAAACGAGCCGTAAACACCATGGCAATTGCCACTGTGGCGAACAGCAGGCTGAAGCCAAGCTGAGACACACCTTGCCTGCCCATCATTAGTCCGGGCGCAATGGAGAAAAAGACGAAGAAGCTACCCATTCCAGCGGCGTAACACAACGTGTACAACCAGAAGTTCAGGCACTTAACGGGGAGTAGCAGCTGCGACCATTGCAAGCCCGCAACTCGTTGCACCCGGGTTTCAGGCCAGAATCGCCACGCTGCTGCAGATGCAGCGATCATGCCCAAACCTAGAAACGCAAAGATAGCCCGCCACCCAAGCCACATGTCGACGAGCGCTCCGAGCAATGGGCCTACCGCCGGGACCATGGCCAGCATGGATCCGAGTATGCCGTAAATGACATTACTTTCCTCGCGACCTGCGTAAATGTCACGTACTGTTGCAAATGTGGAAACAAGGCACGCCGAGGCACCACAAGCCTGAAGAATCCGAAGCCCCAGAAAGACTTCAGCCGATGACGTAAGAGCGAGGCCCATTGACGCCACAACGTAGGCGAGGCCACCTCCCAGTAGAACGGGGCGGCGCCCCAGTCGGTCCGATAGCGGTCCAAACAAGAGCTGACCGGCACCAATCATGACCAAGTACGTTGTCAGCGTAAGCTGAATTGTGCTCGCTGTCGTACCAAGCGCGTTTGGCATAAACGGCACTGCTGGCAAGTACATGTCCATGCCGAGTGATGCCAATAAATCGAACGGTGATAACAACAACACCGTGGCGGCAAGGGAGTACCGCCAACTAAAGTTTTTTGAGCGCACGAAACCATCTCCTTGAACAAAGGATTTGGCGGCGCTCCCGTAGAGCAAAAGGATTCATGAGAACGCCGCAACAACCGAAAAATGAAGGTTGCTGCGGCTTACTTGTCTGCGTTCTTGGAAGTGCTCATCTGCTGACTATCTCATGATTGAATTTGAATCGTAACAACTTTCAAGCAACTCTGCGAGGAGCCTTATTGTGCGGGCGACAGGGTGGCGCGCCTATTGCGCATAAAATGGCGAAGCCATGCGCAACAGGCGCGGAATCTCTGGCGTCCGGTTTGATGGCTTTGTTATGCAAAGGACTAGTCTTCAATGACGTGTAAACCACGGCGCTTTAAGTCCTCTAACGAATCCAACATTCCCCTTATTAATTCAACAGGATGCCCCTCCCAGTCTTCAACAACGCCAACAATTCTCAAGGGTTCGCAGGTTCTATAGGACTGTGTTGGATTACCGGGAAATTTTTTGTTCGTAAGATTCGGATCGTCTTCGAACGGTCCTGTTGGCTCAACTATGTATATGTAGCCGCGACCCTCGAGGCCAGACAGTGACATAGCAAGTTCAGCTCCCCAAACTGCTGGCTCCATCAAGGCTGAAAAGTAGATGTGCTTAAGAATACGACCGTCCTCGAAATGAGAGATGAACCCTGTGGTTAGCAAGTCACCAATCGCCAAATTGGCTTTGGTTCCATGATAGAACGGTCCTTGCACCTGCTTGTAATTATCATGAGAGATGGGAATCCAATCTTTTACCATTTTAAGACCCTTAATTGTTGGGATTTGGCTGCATAACACCTGAGTTAAGCCGCGCCGCGAAGCGGCGTCGGCTTGGACGAATTGTTAGGCCGCATATCGCGACCTGAAAGCGGCACGCAAGACCTCAACCTTTTCCGCCCCGAGTGAGGTGCATGCGAGCCTGTAGGACTCTATGTGCTTTGTAGGCCAGTCCACTGGTGGTACTTCATCGGCATAGTAAAAGTAATCCCAGATGATCGCCTCCCAGCTGTTACAACGGACTGGCCGCCCGGCGATGACGCCCTCAGCCGCCTCTGGGCACGAGCCCTGCGGAGCCTCCGCGATTTCATACGCTTCGTCTGCCCACCAAGCAGGTTCGCAGTCAAGTAACTCATCCCCGATCTCCGCTAAGAATCCATAGTCCAACTCCTCCATGACGCGCCCGCCGAGCATTTCAACTATTGCCTCGAGCTCGCCGCGCCTCTCGCCGGGAAACGTCAGATCAATATCATCGTGCTTGCGTGTTACACGCCCTAGCCGTGCATCGATCGCCCAGCCCCCACCGATCCAGAGCGGCAGATTTCGCTCATCTGCCGCAGCTAGAATTTTGTGTATCAATGTGACCTGCGTTGTGTCCATGCGGCCTAACGGTTTGGGCTATGGGCAGTGGCGGTTTGCGTGAGCCTTTCCTGTCAAACCGAGAAAACGCTCGGGCGGGCTACCGACTTTGCAAATTGCACTTCAACCCGCCATTGCCTATGAGCCAGTGTTAGCGGTAGTTTTTTATTTATTCAAATAGTAATTCCACGTTATTTTTGCAATGTCTGAAATAATCTTTTCATTAATTTCCGAAGTTTCTTTGGACTCTGCAACAAATACGCTTATAAAAATTAATTGTCCATTCGGTAAAGTAATTACCCCAACATCATTAGTGGCTGCTGCAATTCCATTATTTATTCCGGAAGTCCCTGTTTTATGAGCAACAATTGTATTCTTTGGTAATTGTCCTTTTAATCGGTTACTTCCTGTTGTTGTTTCTCTCATAATTTTCCAAATAAAATCATAACTTTTTTTAGAAAGTAATTGGTTCTTATTATTATAAGTATCTATTAACAGTTTGTTCATCGCTGTTGGGGTTGCCCAATTTTGATATTGGGTATTCCAATCCTTGTGCATTTGTTCTTCGTTTGCTTTGATTGAAATATCAGTGAAATGATTAGCATTCAAGAATTTTTGAACAGAATCAGTTCCTCCGATTAATTTTAGCAAAATATCACAACCAATATTGTCGCTCTCTGATACTGTATAATTTAGTATTTGTTCAATCGTCAAAGTTGTTCCATTAGGGAATTCCTCTTTAATCGGACTCCACGTTTTAGGCAAAAGGTCTTGAGGGGTAATCTCTATTTTTTGTTCAAAAGAAAGATTCCCTTTATCTATCTCAGACAAAACGGCTAAAGCAATCGGAAATTTCATAACGCTTTGCATCGGGAAATGGAAGTCGTTATTAATCTTCAAAGTATCCTTCTCATTGCTGTTGAATATTGCTACTCCTATTCTGGCATTTTTTGCCTTTAAAACATTCTCAATTTTCAAAGTTAAGTTGTCAGTTTGAGCATTTGAATACACAATTGTAAAAAATAAACTTAACAATACTAATAATATCCTTTTTACGATTTTCATATGTCTGTACTCCTATCTGGTTAAATTACCGCTAACACCTGAATTAAGCCGCGCCGCGAAGCGGCGTCGGCTTGAATGAGTTGTTAGGCAACACCGCGCTTTCTCTCGAAGGCTTGTCGTGTTTGAACCATGTAAACCGCCGGCCCGTCAGGCGTGGTGATGATCTTCTCCCGCACGAATCCTGCCTTCTCATAGCAGCGTATGGCTCGATGGTTGTTCGGAGTCGGGTCGGTCTGAATCTTCGTCACGGTGGGGTCCGAGAACAGTAGTTCAACGAGAGCGCGGACAAGCCTTGTTCCTAGGCCTTTGTTCAACTGTGTCGGGTCAGCCAGAGACTGGTCTATTCCTCGCACTCCTGGATCAGTTTCATCTTCCCACCAGCCATCACCGCTTCCGAGCGCGACGTACGACTGAGCATAGCCGATCGGTTCCTCGCCCAGCATTGCGATGTACGGTGTTACGGACTCTTCCGCCATCGCTCTGGGCAGGTAGTGTTCCAGCACTTCATCAAGAGTCGGTCGCTCTTCGTCACCACCCCACCACTCAACGATGTGCGGCCGGTTGAGCCAATCATGGAGCATCGGCAGGTCGCGCTCGGTCATGAGGCGAAGAGTTATGGGGGGGGTGCTCGCGGCCTTGCGGCCCATGGCTCGCTGCTGTTCGGCAAAGCGGGCCTGTCGTATAGCGTTAGGGGTGGCCAGCAGGTTGCCGGTACGCTTGTCGTGTTGGTCTTTCATCTCAAACCCTCCATTAGAGCTAACAGTATACCACCAGTTAGCGCTAACGCAAGCATTACATACTTAAATCTGGCCCCCGACTGCGCTGCTTCTGGGTCTGCTTCGCCAGCTCGGCGCGGGCCTCCTGCACCTGCGGCAGCTCCATCACTTTCTGTACCGTGCGCTTGATGTAATCGGCCTCATGGCCTGCCTTGCGCTCCATGATCGCGGGGCTGGCCTCGGCCATGGCCTTGGCGATCTCGTCCGGCTCCCGGCCCTTGCTGGCCAGCTTCATAGCCGCAATGAAGTCGCACTTGCTGAGGTCGTCACCGAAGCGTTTGACCAACCCGGCCATTTCGCTGCGGTAGTCGTCCACGGCGCTGCGGCGATACCGGCGCACACTCCGCGGGGCGGTGATCTCGGCCAGTCGTGCCGTCCGTTCCTGTTGGCGCTTAATGCTGTCCAGCACCTGCCCGGCCTGCTGCATCAGCTCCGGCCCTGCGGTGGCGGTCTTGCCCTTGGATTCACGCAGCAGCACCCACGGCTGATAACCGGTGCGGGTGGTGTGCTTGTCCTTGCGGTTGGTGAAGCCCGCCAAGCGACCATAGTGGCGGCTGTCGGCGCTGGCCGGGTCGGCGTCGTACTCGCGGGCCAGCTTCCGGGCGATTACGCCCCTGTGACCTGCTGGGGCGTCCTGAGCCACTTTTACCCATGCCTGATAGTTCTTGGGGCTGGTCTCCACGATCAGCGCCGGCTCCCGGCCCTCGGCTTTCATGTCATCCAAGTCGAACTCACTGAGATCGTCCACCAGCACCAAACCATGCCGCTCCTGCTCGGCGGGCCTGATATACACGTCATTGCCCTGGGCATTCATCCGCTTGAGCCATGGCGTGTTCTGGAGCACTTCGGCGGCTGACCATTCCCGGTTCATCATCTTGCCGCTGGCGGCATCCCGTATGCCGATGTCGTACCGGTCGCAGCCCATGGCCTTGAGCTGCCGGGCGATGGCTTGCGCGGTGCGGTCACCCTTTACTTGAGCTTGAAAACCAGCCATATACCCCCCTGTTGTTCGATGATTTGCGGCTCCAGCCAAAGCCATGATGCGATCAGCAGCGCCAGAATAGGCGTCACGGAAGCGATCAAGACCCCGGCCCACAACTTCCATGTCCAGCCACGGGCGGCGCTCCGGGCGCTCTGCGCGGCGCTGCTCACCTCGGCGGCTACCTCCCGCAACTCCTTGGCCAGCTCCACCCATGCCGCCCCTGTCTGGCGTTGGGCTTTCAGCCACTCCGCTGCCTGCGCCTCGCTGGCCTGCTGAGTCTGGCTCATGACCTGCCGGGCCTCGTCGGCCAGTGTCGCCATGCTCTGGGCCAGCGGTTCGATCTGCTCCGCTAACTCGTTGATGCCTCTGGACTTCTTCACTCTGTCTATCGCGCTCATGCTCGATAACCTCCCGGTATTCTTGTAAGTCGATGATCTGGCCGTTGGCCGTGTCGATGGCTAGGGCGGTGTCGGCCCGCTCGGTGCGGATGCCCCGGCCCTCCATCTCCACCACGTTGGGGCCAAGATGGATGCCCGGCAGGCGCTCGATGCCCTGCGCCTCAAGTGTTCTATGGTCAATGCGGGCGTCGTGACCAGCCCGCTCTAATGCCCGGTTGGCATGGTCGGCCCATGCCTCGCGGGTCTGCTCAAGCCATGCCTTGGGCTTCAGGCTCTCGGACTTCTGCGCCCCGCCCCGCTCTGGCTGTTTGGCGTTGTACCGCTTGAACCACTGGTCAGCCGGGCGCTCGATACCGTCGTTCTTCCGCTCAGAGATCATCAAGTGGCAATGGGGGTTCTCACCTTTACCGGCATGAATGGCCAGCGTATACGGCAGGCGCTCGCCCTCGGTCAGATGCCGGGCGAATTCGTCCACCAGCTCCCGCTGCTGATCTAGGGTCAGTTCGACCGGCAGGGCAAACTCAACCTCTTTGAACAGCCGCCCATTGGCGCGTTCATACAGGTCGGCAGCATCCCAGTAGTCGGCGGGGCGCTCGGCCCACTCGGGCAGGTGGCCGGACTGAGTGTGCAGCACCTCGTCACGGTCGCGGGAGTAACGGCCCTCCCGCTGGATGTAATCGGCTTTCGCCTTGGCCGACTGGCCGCCGTTCCGGCTGCCGGTCTTGGCCGTAAGGTGATAGATGGCCATAGGGGTTTAGCTCCATGCAATGGCCCTCGGAGAGCGCACAGCCCCAAAGGGGTGCCCGCAGGGCAGTTTCTCGAAGAGAAACCGGTAAGTGCGCCCTCCCGTTAGAATGACGGTCGGGGTTTGCGGTGTCTGTGCTCCGATGATAGCATGATGGCAAGCACATAACCAAGGGGAATGTCAACATGGCAAAAGCAGCGGAACGGCTCGCCAAGCTGGAAGAGCAACGGGCACGGATCAACGCCAAGATCCAGCGGGTCAGGGCACGGGAGCAGCAGCAAAAGCGCAAGGAGGACACCCGGCGCAAGGTGCTGGTAGGCGCGTGGATACTCGGCAAAGTCGAAAGCGGCGAGTGGCCAGAACAGCGCTTGCTCGATGGGCTGGACAGCTACCTAGAGCGCGACCATGACCGGGCGCTGTTCGGACTGCCACCCAAGCAGGAATAGCAGCCACAGGAGCATGGCCAGCCGGAGCCGCAAGAGGGGCAAGGGTGAGCTTCTACCGGCTGACACCTGCCGAGATCGAAGCCCTGCAGCAAGAGATGCGAGAGGCGGGCGCGACCATCAAGGCGGAGATAGCCAAGCGCAAGGTGGCCAGCATGGCCCCTGCGGGGCTTCACACGCGCCCCCGCCCTGCGGGCAGGGGTAAAGGCCGCTAAAGCGGCTAAAGGCGTCTGCGGCTTCCTGTGGCGTCTGTGCATGGGGTTTGGGTTTGCGGGCCTTGGCCCGCCTTTTCCCTACCGCGGAGCGGTGGGGGCGGTGTGTAGCCTAGCGCAGCGGATAGATCAGTTATCCGGCCTCTGGCCGGGCATTTTGGGCAAGGGCAAACAGCGCCCCACTAGGGCGCTGTTAACCGCGCCTAGTGGATTATTCTTAGATAATCATGGATGGATTTTTTCAGCACCCCGCCAGCCCCCGCCCCTGCTGGGTTTGCAGGTTTGGGGGCGTGACAGTTAACGGGGGGGTTCGTGACAGTTAACGGGGGGGGGCGTGACAGTTAACGGGGGGGGCGTGACAGTTAACGGGGGGGGCGTGACAGTTATTGCAGGGGTCAGCCTGCCGCCTTGGGCCGTGCGATGTCGTACTTACCCGCCGCATACTCGTTCACCGTCCAGCCCAGCGCGATCAGCTCCGGCAGCGCCTCGCGCACCCGCTGGCGTCTCTTGCGCATGGCGGCCCCACTGGCCTCTGACGGCCAGACGTAGCCGCACAGGGTATCTATGGCCGCCTTGCCGGTCTTGCCGGGGTCGATCCAGCCACACAGCCGCTGGTGCAGCAGGCGGGCGGTTTCGCTGTCCAGCGCCCGCACCTCGTCCATGCTGATGCGCACATGCTGGCCGCCACCCATGACGGCCTGCGCGATCAAGGGGTTCAGGGCCACATACAGGCGCCCGTCTGCCTCGTCGCTGGCGTACTCGGCAAGCAGCCGGAAGCCCTGCCGCTTGCGGCCATTCTGGGCGATGATGGACACCTTCCAAAGCCGTTCAATGCAGTCCCTGATGGGCTTTGAGTCCTCGATATTGGCATAGCCTATTTCACGAGCCAGCGCCCGATAGCTACCCTTGACCACCATGGCGTCAGCGGTAACGGCTTCCCATTTGGGTTCCAGGAACAGCCGGAGCTGCTGCCCGCCGGGGGTCTCCGGTTCTGGCTCTAGCACCAGACCACTAGGCCCGGCCATGGCCACCAGCCCCTGCAGGATGCGCAAATCATCAGCGCCCAGCGGCTCCGGGCCGCTGAACTCGATCCGCTTGCCGTCGCCGTAGTCATACGTCACGTCCAGCTTGCCGCGCTTGCGCTCGCCCCGCTTGAGGGCACGGAACAGGCCGGGGGCCAGACAGTGCGCCGGGTCGTGCCGGACGTGGCTGAGGCTGTGTTTGTTCTTAGGCTTTGCCACGAGGCACCCCCTTGCTCTTGTGCTGCTTTTCCAGCACGGCGGGCTTGAGTACCCCGCCGTCATGCCGCCTGAACCAGCGGTCTTTGAACGGTGCCCCATAGTTGGCCTTGCTGACTCCAAAGCGGACGAAATAGGGCCGCTGCGTGTCGTCTACGCCCCATTCCTCGGCCTCACCGGTGGTCATGCCGGACAGGTACGATTGCCAGCGGATGTTATCCACCAGCACGGACGATCCCCGGCTGGCCTGCTGCTGGTCGCCTGCGCCCATCATGGCCGCGCCCTTGCTGGCATGGTGCAGGAACACGATAGAGCACCCGGTATCGGCGGCGATGGCCTCCATGCGGCCAATCACTTGCGCCATGGGGCCGCTGGCGTTCTCTTCCTCGATGTGGAACCGGCGCAAGGTATCCAGCACCATCAAGCGGCGTCCCTCAGCGGCTCGCTTGAGGCCGTCGAACCACTCCGGGGCCATGATGTTGGGTAGGCTGCCGATCAGCGGCTGGATTAGCAGACCGTCAGCCACGGCTTGCCGTTGCTCGTCGGTCAGGCGTTCCCCCAATGCGTGCAGGCGGTGATGTATGGCGGTGGGCGGGTCTTCGGCGGGCAGGTAGATCACCGGGCCGGTGCGCAACTCGCCCACGTCCAGCAGGTCGGGGCCGCCTGCGATCTGTGCGGCCAGTTGCAGGGCCAGCATGGACTTGCCGGCCCCACCGGGGGACACCAGCGCCCCCACGGTGCCGGCCACCATGTTGGGCAGTACGTAGTCAATCGGTGGCGGTAGCTCTGTGAAGCTCGCCAGAATGTCGATAGGCTTATGGGTAGCCATTGATTTGCCTCCTGTGTAGGCGGTTGGTGGTTAGGCGCTGGCGGGGTCACTACCCCCGCCCTGCGCCGCCCTGAGTTCTTCCAGATACAGCCGCAGCGCCTCGGCCTCTGCGTCTGTGGCCCATATCTTCCGGGCCTTGCGGCCCATGGCTCGCTGCTGCTCGGCAAAGCGGGCCTGTCGTATAGCGTTGGGGGTGGCCAGCAGGTTGCCGGTACGCTTGTCGTGTTGGTCTTTCATATTTCCTCCGCATTAGAGCTAACACCATAACAGGCATTAGCTCTAATGCAAGTGTTTTATCCTAATGTCGGCCCTCGGTACTGCTGTTTCTCGGCCTGCTTCGCCAGCTCGGCGCGGGCCTCCTGCACCTGCGGCAGCTCCATCACCTTCTGCACCGTACGCTTGATGTAATCGGCCTCATGGCCCGTCTTGCGCTCCATGATGGCGGGGCTGGCCTCGGCCATGGCCTTGCCGATCTCGTCCGGCTCCCGGCCCTTGCTGGCCAGCTTCATGGCCGCGATAAAGTCGCACTTGCTGAGGTCGTCACCGTACCGCTTGACCAGCCCGGCCATTTCGCTGCGGTAACACCTGAGTTAAGCCGCGCCGCGAAGCGGCGTCGGCTTGGACGAATTGTTAGGCCGCATATCGCGACCTGAAAGCGGCACGCAAGACCTCAACCTTTTCCGCCCCGAGTGAGGTGCATGCGAGCCTGTAGGACTCTATGTGCTTTGTAGGCCAGTCCACTGGTGGTACTTCATCGGCATAGTAAAAGTAATCCCAGATGATCGCCTCCCAGCTGTTACAACGGACTGGCCGCCCGGCGATGACGCCCTCAGCCGCCTCTGGGCACGAGCCCTGCGGAGCCTCCGCGATTTCATACGCTTCGTCTGCCCACCAAGCAGGTTCGCAGTCAAGTAACTCATCCCCGATCTCCGCTAAGAATCCATAGTCCAACTCCTCCATGACGCGCCCGCCGAGCATTTCAACTATTGCCTCGAGCTCGCCGCGCCTCTCGCCGGGAAACGTCAGATCAATATCATCGTGCTTGCGTGTTACACGCCCTAGCCGTGCATCGATCGCCCAGCCCCCACCGATCCAGAGCGGCAGATTTCGCTCATCTGCCGCAGCTAGAATTTTGTGTATCAATGTGACCTGCGTTGTGTCCATGCGGCCTAACGGTTTGGGCTATGGGCAGTGGCGGTTTGCGTGAGCCTTTCCTGTCAAACCGAGAAAACGCTCGGGCGGGCTACCGACTTTGCAAATTGCACTTCAACCCGCCATTGCCTATGAGCCAGTGTTAGCGGTAGTTTTTTATTTATTCAAATAGTAATTCCACGTTATTTTTGCAATGTCTGAAATAATCTTTTCATTAATTTCCGAAGTTTCTTTGGACTCTGCAACAAATACGCTTATAAAAATTAATTGTCCATTCGGTAAAGTAATTACCCCAACATCATTAGTGGCTGCTGCAATTCCATTATTTATTCCGGAAGTCCCTGTTTTATGAGCAACAATTGTATTCTTTGGTAATTGTCCTTTTAATCGGTTACTTCCTGTTGTTGTTTCTCTCATAATTTTCCAAATAAAATCATAACTTTTTTTAGAAAGTAATTGGTTCTTATTATTATAAGTATCTATTAACAGTTTGTTCATCGCTGTTGGGGTTGCCCAATTTTGATATTGGGTATTCCAATCCTTGTGCATTTGTTCTTCGTTTGCTTTGATTGAAATATCAGTGAAATGATTAGCATTCAAGAATTTTTGAACAGAATCAGTTCCTCCGATTAATTTTAGCAAAATATCACAACCAATATTGTCGCTCTCTGATACTGTATAATTTAGTATTTGTTCAATCGTCAAAGTTGTTCCATTAGGGAATTCCTCTTTAATCGGACTCCACGTTTTAGGCAAAAGGTCTTGAGGGGTAATCTCTATTTTTTGTTCAAAAGAAAGATTCCCTTTATCTATCTCAGACAAAACGGCTAAAGCAATCGGAAATTTCATAACGCTTTGCATCGGGAAATGGAAGTCGTTATTAATCTTCAAAGTATCCTTCTCATTGCTGTTGAATATTGCTACTCCTATTCTGGCATTTTTTGCCTTTAAAACATTCTCAATTTTCAAAGTTAAGTTGTCAGTTTGAGCATTTGAATACACAATTGTAAAAAATAAACTTAACAATACTAATAATATCCTTTTTACGATTTTCATATGTCTGTACTCCTATCTGGTTAAATTACCGCTAACTTTGTTTTAGGGCGACTGCCCTGCTGCGTAACATCGTTGCTGCTCCATAACATCAAACATCGACCCACGGCGTAACGCGCTTGCTGCTTGGATGCCCGAGGCATAGACTGTACAAAAAAACAGTCATAACAAGCCATGAAAACCGCCACTGCGCCGTTACCACCGCTGCGTTCGGTCAAGGTTCTGGACCAGTTGCGTGAGCGCATACGCTACTTGCATTACAGTTTACGAACCGAACAGGCTTATGTCCACTGGGTTCGTGCCTTCATCCGTTTCCACGGTGTGCGTCACCCGGCAACCTTGGGCAGCAGCGAAGTCGAGGCATTTCTGTCCTGGCTGGCGAACGAGCGCAAGGTTTCGGTCTCCACGCATCGTCAGGCATTGGCGGCCTTGCTGTTCTTCTACGGCAAGGTGCTGTGCACGGATCTGCCCTGGCTTCAGGAGATCGGAAGACCTCGGCCGTCGCGGCGCTTGCCGGTGGTGCTGACCCCGGATGAAGTGGTTCGCATCCTCGGTTTTCTGGAAGGCGAGCATCGTTTGTTCGCCCAGCTTCTGTATGGAACGGGCATGCGGATCAGTGAGGGTTTGCAACTGCGGGTCAAGGATCTGGATTTCGATCACGGCACGATCATCGTGCGGGAGGGCAAGGGCTCCAAGGATCGGGCCTTGATGTTACCCGAGAGCTTGGCACCCAGCCTGCGCGAGCAGCTGTCGCGTGCACGGGCATGGTGGCTGAAGGACCAGGCCGAGGGCCGCAGCGGCGTTGCGCTTCCCGACGCCCTTGAGCGGAAGTATCCGCGCGCCGGGCATTCCTGGCCGTGGTTCTGGGTTTTTGCGCAGCACACGCATTCGACCGATCCACGGAGCGGTGTCGTGCGTCGCCATCACATGTATGACCAGACCTTTCAGCGCGCCTTCAAACGTGCCGTAGAACAAGCAGGCATCACGAAGCCCGCCACACCGCACACCCTCCGCCACTCGTTCGCGACGGCCTTGCTCCGCAGCGGTTACGACATTCGAACCGTGCAGGATCTGCTCGGCCATTCCGACGTCTCTACGACGATGATTTACACGCATGTGCTGAAAGTTGGCGGTGCCGGAGTGCGCTCACCGCTTGATGCGCTGCCGCCCCTCACTAGTGAGAGGTAGGGCAGCGCAAGTCAATCCTGGCGGATTCACTACCCCTGCGCGAAGGCCATCGGTGCCGCATCGAACGGCCGGTTGCGGAAAGTCCTCCCTGCGTCCGCTGATGGCCGGCAGCAGCCCGTCGTTGCCTGATGGATCCAACCCCTCCGCTGCTATAGGGGTCGTTTGCGGGAGGGGGCGAAATCCTACGCTAAGGCTTTGGCCAACGATATTCTCCGGTAAGATTGATGTGTTCCCAGGGGATAGGAGAAGTCGCTTGATATCTAGTATGACGTCTGTCGCACGTGCTTGATTGCGGCCGCGATAGCTAGATCGCGTTGCTCCTCTTCTCCATCCGCGTTCCAAGCCGCGGAAAGACACCCGTAAGCGTACGCCTGGTCGAGCAGCCGACGCGGATCGACGTCCAGCGCACGAGAGAATGCGTCCGCCATCTGTGCAATGCGTCTAGGATCGAGACAAAGGTCGTCTCTGTCAGCCGGATCGTAGAACATATTGGCGGCGCCAAAGCCCACTTCACCGACCAGACCGACTGGATCTATCACCAGCCAGCCGCGACTGGAGAACATGATATTTTCATGATGCAGATCGCCATGTAGCCCACGCAGTTCCGAGGCATTGCTCATCATTTGATCGGCTATAATCGCCGCGTGGACGTAGTCAGTTTGACGACCTGCGTTTTGATCGTCACGCGCCCGCTGAAACAAAGCTGCAAAGCGCTCCCGGATCGGGAGAAGAGCAGAAGGCAGGGGTTCCTCAGATGCGGCATACAGCTTCGCCATCAGTTCCGCTGCAATTTCGGTCGCCTGGTAGTCGCCGTGCTCGGCAACGATGTGAGAGAGCATTCGCTCCCCGGCATATTCGAGCAACATCAGATTGTTCTCACGACCGAGCAACCGGACTGCTCCCCTCCCACTGCGCCATACCAGATAGTCGGCCCCGCGCAGTTCATCAGCAATGTCTTCTATAGGTTTCAATCCTTTGACGATTGCAGGAGTCCCGTCTGGCAAAAAAACTTTCCAAACGAGGCTGGAAAAGGTGTCCGCAATGAGAACAGGTTGGGAAACGTGCCAATGAGCAGGAAAAACAGGCGGCATGAACATCAACCCCAAGTAAGAGGGTCCAATCGCAGATAGAAGGCAAGGCGTTCGCGGTCGGGGGCTTCGATCCCCAATACATTGAATAGGACAGCGAAGGCGCGCTCTGCTTCATCTGGCGCTGCCCAGTTCTCTTCGGCGTTAGCAATCATGAGTGCCAAATCGGCATAGCGATCTGCTGTTCCGAGCCGCCCAAGGTCGATCAGACCCGTACATTGAAGAGTTCTAGGGTCTACCATGAAGTTCGGCATGCAGGGATCACCATGGCAAACAACCATATCGGTGCGCTCTTGGTCGAGCCGCACCGGTAGCTCTCGTTCGACACGAGCCAAAAGATCGAGCTGCGGCGTACTCTTGTCCTCGTCAGGTAAGAAGTCGGGATTGACGGCATTGCGGGACACCACATCAACGGCGCGTCCGATCATTCGCGACAGCCTGCGCTCAAACGGACATTGATCAACCGATAGGCTGTGAACAGCCCCAAGTTGCTGCCCCATTGACGGCCACGCTTTGAGCAAATCTGCTCCAGACAGATCCGCCGCCGGTACTCCCGGAATTGCCGTTATCACTAGGCATGCGCCCTCCTGTTCCTCCTGCCAGTTGATTACCTCGGGGCAAGCCACACCTCGACCTTTGAGCCAAATGAGGCGGTCACGCTCTCCAGCGAGCTCACCGCGACGGGAAGCAGGTGCGATTTTCGCGAAGGCATGCCCGTCACCACGTCGAAAAACAAAATCACCGGATTCTCCGCCTCTGACAGGCAACCAGTCAGAATGCGATTCACCCAAAAAAATATAAGTCCGATTCAATGGAGGTTCCTTCAGTTTGCTGATGAGGCGCGGAGGTGGCTCAACCTGCGAAAAGAAAAGAGTTGCTATGCAAGGCCAAGAACATGCTTTCCATGGTCTCTGAGCTCGCCTTTGGGGCCGACGTACCGGTAGAGAGTGACGCGCTCGATGCCAAGTTCCTTGCAGAGATCGGAAACTGAAGTATCGCGCTGGGCCATGGCGGCTTGCGCGAGACGCACCTGAGCTTTGGTGAGCGCGAATTTTCGTCCGCCCTTGCGACCGCGCGCTCTCGCGGAGGCGAGACCCGCCATGGTGCGCTCTCGGATCAGATCCCGCTCGAACTCAGCCAAGGTGGCGAAGATTCCGAACACCATGCGACCGGACGCAGTCGTGGTGTCGATCTGAGCGCCCTTTTCAGTCAGAACCCGCAGGCCGATCTTGCGGTCTGACAGCTCCTTCACCGTGTTGACCAGATGGGCAAGCGATCGTCCGAGGCGATCGAGCTTCCAGACCACCAGCACATCGCCGTCACGCAATGACTTGAGGCAAGCGGTCAAACCAGGGCGATCATCACGACCGCCGGAAGCAAGATCATCATAGATATTGTCCCGTTCGACACCTGCGGCGCGCAAGGCGTCGTGCTGCAGGTCGAGAGACTGCGAGCCATCGGCTTTGGAGACGCGGGCATATCCGATCAGCATGTATCACAAACGTTCGATTATGTGACAGTGTGAGCCAGAACGTGCCGGTCGTCAAAAATTGTCACTTAACCCGTAATTCTGTCTAAGGCATACAAAGGGTGTTTATGGTTAGTAAAGTGACGGCGCAAGACAGCATCGTGCAGGGGACTTGTCGTTTTCAGAAGACGGCTGCACTGAACGTCAGAAGCCGACTGCACTATAGCAGCGGAGGGGTTGGATCCATCAGGCAACGACGGGCTGCTGCCGGCCATCAGCGGACGCAGGGAGGACTTTCCGCAACCGGCCGTTCGATGCGGCACCGATGGCCTTCGCGCAGGGGTAGTGAATCCGCCAGGATTGACTTGCGCTGCCCTACCTCTCACTAGTGAGGGGCGGCAGCGCATCAAGCGGTGAGCGCACTCCGGCACCGCCAACTTTCAGCACATGCGTGTAAATCATCGTCGTAGAGACGTCGGAATGGCCGAGCAGATCCTGCACGGTTCGAATGTCGTAACCGCTGCGGAGCAAGGCCGTCGCGAACGAGTGGCGGACCAGCGCCGCGAGCATCATATCGAACAGGGCGACGCCGCCCGAGCGCGGGACGGCCGCATCTTCTATCGGCGTAGTCTTCTCGCCACGTTGCGCGAACGCGAGGTTGCCCGCGTCGGCGCCGAGATGGCCGAGAGCAAAGGTCTGCCGTTCCGCGCAGCAGCGGATGGCGAGAGCGTCAGCGGCAAGTTCACCGGCACCGTGCAGCTATCGAGCGGCAAGTTCGCCGTGGTCGAGAAATCCCATGAGTTCACCCTTGTCCCATGGCGGCCGATCATCGACCGTCAGCTCGGCCGCGAGGTCATGGGCGTCGTGCAGGGCGGATCGGTGTCTTGGCAGTTGGGCCGGCAGAGAGGGATTGGACTCTAGGTGGTCCAACCCCGGATTGGCAGCTCGACGCATTGCGATGGAAGGGATGATCGGATAGAATCGCCATCCATCTTTTCAATGTGAGGTCAACGGCATGGGAGCCAGTATTACAGCAGACAAGTAAGCCGCAACAACAAGCATTGTTGTTGCGGCGTTCTGTAAGACCAATCCTGTTTGATTGCTGACGAGCAGACGCCGCCCGGAATCCTTATTCGAGAGGTTGATTCGTCATGACCACCACACGCCCCGCGTGGGCTTATACGTTGCCGGCAGCTCTGCTGCTGATGGCTCCCTTCGACATCCTCGCGTCACTGGCGATGGATATTTACCTTCCCGTCGTTCCGGCGATGCCCGGCATCCTGAATACGACGCCATCTACTATCCAACTCACGTTGAGCCTCTACATGGTGATGCTCGGCGTGGGCCAAGTGATCTTCGGGCCGCTTTCGGATCGCATCGGGCGACGGCCAGTCCTGCTTGCTGGCGGGGTGATTTTCGTCGTTGCGTCTCTCGGAGCAGCATGGTCGTCAACGGCCGCAGCCTTGGTCGCCTTCCGCCTGCTTCAAGCGGTCGGCGCATCGGCTGCGCTGGTGGCGACGTTCGCGACGGTTCGCGACGTGTATGCCAGCCAGCCCGAGGGCGTCGTCATCTACGGCCTTTTCAGTTCGATGCTGGCCTTCGTACCTGCTCTTGGCCCAATCGCTGGAGCACTCATCGGCGAGTTTTTCGGATGGCGGGCGATATTCGTCACGCTGGCTGCGCTTGCGTTACCCGCACTCTTGAATGCCGGTTTCAGATGGCACGAAACCCGCCCGTTGGACGGAGCAGGAACGCGCCGATCCGTTTTGCCGATCTTCGCGAGTCCGGCCTTTTGGGTTTACACGGTCGGCTTTAGCGCCGGCATGGGCACTTTCTTTGTCTTCTTCTCGACGGCCCCCCGCGTGCTCATAGGCCAAGCGGACTATTCGGAGATCGGATTCAGCTTAGCCTTCGCCACTGTCGCATTCGTCATGATCGTGACAACCCGCTTCGCGAAGTCCTTTGTCGCCAGATGGGGCATCGCGGGATGCGTGGCGCGTGGGATGGCGCTGCTCGTTTGCGGAGCGGTCCTGTTGGGGATAGGCGAACTCTACGGCTCGCCGTCATTCCTCACCTTCGTCCTACCAATGTGGGTTATGGCGGTCGGCATTGTCGTCACGGTGTCTGTTACCGCCAACGGCGCGCTTGCACAGTTCGATGACATCGCAGGATCGGCAGTCGCGTTCTACTTCTGCATTCAAAGTCTGATCGTCAGCATCGTCGGGACATTGGCGGTGACGCTGTTAAATGGCGACACCGCATGGCCCGTGATCGTCTACGCGACGACGATGGCGGTGCTGGTATCGGTGGGTCTGGCGCTACTTCGATCCCGCGACGTTCCTTCCGAGAGGTCGCCAGTCGTCTAACCGGCGATTGGTAGGACGGCTGGCACCCATGCGGCGCACCCGCCATCGCAGCCTCGTGAATGGCGGTATCCTGTCCGGCAGGATACCGCTCATTTCCCTTGTTCAGTTCGTTGCCGTCGCTGAGCATCTGAACTTTCGGCACGCGGCCAACGCGCTCGGCGTCAGTCAGTCGAGCGTCAGCGCGCGCGTTAAGGCGCTGGAAGAAAATCTTGGTGTCCTGCTGTTCGAGCGCCATGCGCGAGGCGTCCGGCTGACGGATGCAGGCAGACACTTCATGGAGCGGGTCGTGGCAGGCGTCGATCAACTCGATCACGCCGTCAAGACCGCCGGCATGACAGCGCAAGGCGAATGCGGCCGGCTACGCATCGGTGTCTATGCCCTGATTCCGGGCAGCTTCCTTGCAGAGCTGATTGGTCAGTATCGAAAGGACCATCCCAATCTCGACATCGAAATCACGGAGGGCACAGCACGCGATACTCTCACGCAGCTTCGAGCCGACCGGCTGGATATTGCGTTCGTTGCCGGCACGTCCAAACCGCCCGACTGTCATTCCCGGCGAATATGGACCGAACCCCTTTTAGCCGCTGTGTCGGCGCGGCACGCTCTTGTTGGACGCTCGGCCGCCACATGGGCTGATCTGGCAGCGGACACGTTCATCGTCAGACATGGTGGCACCGGCCCACAAGTGCATGACCATATCGTTTTACGCCTTGCCGGAACCTGGCCCGCGCCTTCGATCCTTAGATTTGATGTTGGGCGCGGCACCTTGCTGTCGATGGTGGGACAGGATTTCGGTATCACTGTCATAGGTGCGGCTTCGTCCCTCTTGCCAACATCCGGGGTGGTCTTCCTGCCGATCACCGACGAACCCGAGCCGGTCGCTTTCTCGGCGGTCTGGTCGCCTCACAATCGCAGTGTTGCGCTCCGAAATTTGCTTGGACTCGCCGACAAGATGAGCCGATCTAATTGATTCATTTGGATGTGCTCGAAATTGCGAGCACCCATCCTATTTGCCGCCGATAGTATCCGGCAGCCCTCCTGCATCATCTTTGCTATTGCCTCCCGCGCAAACGCTTATTCTCTAATCGGCTCAATCTCTCTTGCCAACTGGAGCCTGCATTGCGCGGAGGCCGAATCCTTTGGGGTCAGATCGCTGTCGTTTTCACCATCGTTCTGGTGATGACGTGGGCGGCGACGCAATGGATAGCATTCCGCCTCGGCTTCCAGCCGCAGCTTGGCAATCCGTGGTTCGAGCTGGTGGGCCTGCCGGTCTATTATCCACCGGCCTTCTTCTGGTGGTGGTTTTCGTTCGACGCCTATGCGCCCGCGATCTTCGTCGAGGGCGGCATCATCGCCGTATCGGGCGGCTTCCTCGCCATCGCTGCCGCCATCTTCATGTCGATCATCCGCGCGCGCGAAGCCCGGAACGTCGCCACCTACGGTTCGGCGCGATGGGCCGAGGACAGAGAAATCCGCGCGGCCGGATTGCTCGGCCCCGATGGCGTCCTGCTCGGCCGATACGACCGGGACTATCTGCGCCATGATGGTCCCGAGCATGTTCTATGCTTCGCCCCGACGCGCAGCGGCAAAGGCGTCGGGCTGGTGGTGCCGACGCTGCTGACATGGCCGGCATCCGCCATCGTTCACGACATAAAAGGCGAGAACTGGACGCTGACAGCGGGCTTCCGCGCGAAGCATGGCCGCGTGCTGCTGTTCGATCCGACCAACGCCAGATCGTCGGCCTACAACCCGCTGCTGGAGGTGCGGCAGGGCGAATGGGAAGTCCGCGACGTGCAGAATATCGCGGATATTCTGGTCGATCCCGAAGGCAGTCTCGACAAGCGCAATCATTGGGAAAAGACCAGCCATAGCTTGCTGGTCGGCGCGATCCTGCATGTTCTCTACGCGGAGAAGGATAAGACCTTGGCGGGCGTCGCCAACTTCCTGTCCGATCCCCGCCGCCCGGTCGAGGCGACCTTGCGCGCCATGATGGACACGCCGCATCTCGGCGAGGCGGGCCTTCATCCCGTCATCGCGTCGTCCGCCCGCGAACTGTTGAACAAATCCGAGAACGAGCGGTCGGGCGTGCTCTCCACCGCCATGTCGTTTCTCGGCCTCTACCGCGATCCCGTGGTGGCGCGGGTGACGGCGCATTGCGACTGGCGCATTGCCGATCTGGTCGGCAGCCGCCAGCCCGTCACGCTCTATCTGGTCGTGCCGCCATCCGACATTAACCGCACAAAGCCGCTAATCCGCCTGATCCTCAACCAGATTGGGAGGCGGTTGACCGAGGAATTGACCACCTCCGGCAAGCGCCATCGCCTGCTGTTGATGCTCGACGAGTTTCCGGCATTGGGCAGGTTGGATTTTTTCGAGTCCGCCTTGGCCTTCATGGCAGGCTACGGAATCAAAGGCTTCCTGATCGCGCAGAGCCTCAACCAGATCGAGCGGGCCTATGGGCCGAACAACGCGATCCTCGACAACTGCCATGTGCGCGTCAGCTTTGCCACGAATGACGAAAGGACCGCCAAAAGGGTGAGCGACGCGCTCGGCACCGCGACCGAGATGCGCGATTCCACCAACTATGCCGGCCACAGGCTCGCGCCGTGGCTCGGGCATCTCATGGTTTCACGGCAGGAGACAGCCCGGCCGCTGCTCACGCCGGGCGAAATCATGCAGCTTCCGCCTACCGATGAAATCGTCATGGTCGCGGGCACGCCGCCGATCCGCGCGACCAAGGCCCGCTATTTCGAGGACGCGCGGTTGCAGGAACGCATCCTGACCCCGCCCGATCTGGTCGCCGCTCCGCTGGCGCCCAGCCCATCCGCCGATGATTGGTCCGGCCGCGTGGTCGCGGCGGAAAGCCGTTCCGCGACGAGGGGAAACGAGGCCGAGGGCGACCCGGCCAATGCCGGCATCCGCCGCGAGCCGGAATTGCCCGAGCATGAGGAAATCGTCACGCCGACGCCATCGCCCGAACAGGAGTTCGAGTTTCTGGACGACGAGCCGGACGTTGACGCCGCCAAGGCCCGCGCCATGCGCCAGCGGGCTCTGTTGCAAAAATCGTGAAGCTTGAGCATGCTTGGCGGAGATTGGACGGACGGAACGATGACGGATTTCAAGTGGCGCCATTTCCAGGGTGATGTGATCCTGTGGGCGGTGCGCTGGTATTGTCGCTATCCGATCAGCTATCGCGACCTTGAGGAAATGCTGGCGGAACGCGGCATTTCGGTCGACCATACGACGATCTATCGCTGGGTCCAGTGCTACGCCCCGGAGATGGAGAAGCGGCTGCGCTGGTTCTGGCGGCGTGGCTTTGATCCGAGCTGGCGCCTGGATGAAACCTACGTCAAGGTGCGGGGCAAGTGGACCTACCTGTACCGGGCAGTCGACAAGCGGGGCGACACGATCGATTTCTACCTGTCGCCGACCCGCAGCGCCAAGGCAGCGAAGCGGTTCCTGGGCAAGGCCCTGCGAGGCCTGAAGCACTGGGAAAAGCCTGCCACGCTCAATACCGACAAAGCGCCGAGCTATGGTGCAGCGATCACCGAATTGAAGCGCGAAGGAAAGCTGGACCGGGAGACGGCCCACCGGCAGGTGAAGTATCTCAATAACGTGATCGAGGCCGATCACGGAAAGCTCAAGATACTGATCAAGCCGGTGCGCGGTTTCAAATCGATCCCCACGGCCTATGCCACGATCAAGGGATTCGAAGTCATGCGAGCCCTGCGCAAAGGACAGGCTCGCCCCTGGTGCCTGCAGCCCGGCATCAGGGGCGAGGTGCGCCTTGTGGAGAGAGCTTTTGGCATTGGGCCCTCGGCGCTGACGGAGGCCATGGGCATGCTCAACCACCATTTCGCAGCAGCCGCCTGATCGGCGCAGAGCGACAGCCTACCTCTGACTGCCGCCAATCTTTGCAACAGAGCCCGCCGTGCTAGTCTGCTCGGTGATGGTGGAGTGAAGCCAACCCGCAATCGGGTTATGAATCTGCATCGCGATTCGCAATCAGCTGTCTCTTGAGCATGTCGAACTCCTGCGATGTTATCTCGCCGTGCTCGTGCTGCTACACCAACTTGTCCAACTCATCCGCCACACCGCTCCCCACCACCTGCGATGGCCAGGTTGTTTGCTGGGCGCATTGGCGGAGTATCGTCTCGACCCGGGACACCCACACCGGCACAACCTTACGGGAGTGATTCACTGTCAAAGAATCGGCCCGGTGCTCTGACGCAAGTATCGGGATGGTCACCATTTGTAAGCCGTAGACCTGAGTGGTGATCAAGACTTCGATACCACCGACCGTACCGGTACTAATCGACGACGGTCGTGTTCGTCGCCTGCCGCAGGGACTCTGCACACCTCCGTTTACGCATGTGCCTGGAGGAGTTGGAAATCGTCGTGTTCGGGAAACATTAAACACAGGATGGCAGCGATCTGAGCCAGCACATGATCAGCTAGCTCACCATCCGGATCGACGGCCCACTGCATCGTCGCGCCAGCGATGACCGAGTGCAGGAGCAACTCAGCTGCCGCAGGAGCACCTGGGGGCAGTCGCTTGCGGATCCCCTCCACCACCGCGCGGTTCCGCTGGATCGCAAGCGTGCGTAGCTCCGGCACCTGGAGCTCGTACCAGGAGATGAGATAGTTCACCGAGAAGTCGTTGCGAGTGTTCATGCTCCGAACGAGCACCTGCAAAAATTCCCAGAGCCCTTGCGGCCCTGCGCCTATCGGTATCGCATTCAGGTAATGCCGCACCTGCTCGACGCCGCGCTCCATCATCCTCACCAGCAGCGTATCGCGGTTGGTGAAGCGCTGGATTAACGCTGCGCGGGAGAGCCCCACCTCCTTTGCTACTCCGCTGAGCGTGAACTCTATGGGACCGCAACGCTTCAGCACTACGGTGGCGGCCTCGAGTACCTCGTCATCGGACTTGAGCTTGGGGCGGGGCATCAGTGTTCACCTTCTGTATGGGTTGGGGCGGAGGCTGTGGCTGCCGCCGCCATTGTAGCAAATTGAAGACGGAGCGAGAGTAGAGCCACGAGCCCCGCAAACACGGCCGATACAACGAGGCCAGGGAGCGGACCAGCAAGGTCGACAAACGCGCCGGCCGCAAGCATAACCATGGGCGAGGCTGACAGCATCACCGCCGAGACCGTGCCGAGTACCCGGCCGAGAAGTTCTGGCGGCGTGCGGTTGTAGATGGCAGCGTTGAGAATGGGAGAGACTGAGCCGGTCAGCAGTCCCACGAGCGCGCCCAACAACATCAGCACCGGCACGCCTGGCAACTGTGAAAGCAGAAGCGAGCCCACCGCAGAGCCACAAAATGCCACCGCCAGCCAGTTCTGCGCTGATATCCGGGCGCCGACCGACGCATGAATGGCAATGCCAAGGAGACCACCAGCCCCCATCATTGAGGAGAACAGCCCGAGCTCTGCTACTTGGCGTCCTGCATCTACAAACAGCGCAGGCATGATGACGCTGCCGTTGGCGCCAACGATGCCCACGAAGATCATCACTATACCAAAGAGAGGGCGCAGCAGGGGTTCGCTCCAGAGAAAAGCGACGCCGGCGCGCATGGAGAGAGTCGCCGTCGTGGTCATCGTCCGAGCGGCACGCGCGGGAAGCACCCACGCGCCGAGCAGACCTGCAAGGACGGAGCAGAACGCCGTCAGCCCGAGCGTTGGCGCAGCGCCAAGCAGGCCGATTGCGGCCCCCCCAAGGGCCGGGCCACCTAGAATCGCGACGTTCCCGATCACCGCTTTCAGTGACGAGACGCGCTCAACGGAGAGCCCGGCGACGTGGCCGAGTTTGGGCAGCTCACTGTCCTGCGCGGCCATACCGGGTGCGTCGAACGCGGCACCGAGCACCACGCAAGCGATCAGCCCAGTGTTCGAGAGGGCGCCAACGGCATCGAGCAGTGGGATGCTCGCCATGGCCACGCCGCCCACCACACCCGAGATCAATGCGACGGGCGCGCGCCCGAACCGATCGACGAGGCCACCACCAACCCACGCGCCGATGATGGTCGCGATGACGCTGCTAGCGGCCGTGGCGCCCGCCCAGGCCGCGCTCTTTGTATGAGACAGGACGAACCATGGAAGCGCGAGGGCCGCCACCGCGTTGCCGATCCGGAAGAGAAAGGTCGCCGCGAACAGCGTCGCGAGCGGGCTATATCGACGTTCGCTCATTCCGCTGCGGCGAGCTGCGCCTTCGCCGCAGCGAGGTACTCTTCGTTACCCGAGTCGAGGGCGAAGAGTGCGTAGGTGACCGCCCCGAACGCAAGGCGCTCCGCGATGTGGTGGGCGAGCCGCGGCCACACCCGGCCACCGGCCGCTTCATACGTGAGGAGGAGCTTCGCGAGCCCCTCTTCACCAAAGACCATAAGGTGCGCGGCCATGTCGATGGCAGGGTCATCAACGCGGGCCTCGCTCCAGTCGATCATCCCGCTGACGCGCTCCGTGTTGTCGATGAGCACATGGCCCACGTAGAGATCGCCATGCACCACCACGGAGAAATCTGGCCACGACGAATCGTCGTCGAGCCAGCGCTGCCACCGGTGGAGGCGCTTGTCGTTCACCACGAACTCGCGTCGGACGCGGTCAACGTCGTCGGCCACCTTCTGACGGGCCTGCGTCGGTGTACGGATGAGCATCCCCGCATCCACGGCGGCGGAAATGGGGACGGCATGCAGGGCGGCGAGCGCGGTCGCGAAGCTCTCCGCGAAGACCTCCGAGTCCTGCGGCACGACCCAGTCGGGCGTGGACGAACCAGGCTGGATGACCATCGCAGTCGAGTCTTCGAGCATGGGATAGGCAACGAGCTCGGCGTTGGCCACGCGCCAGTCCGGCACCGCGAACGGCAGGCGATTCTTGAGCATTGCCAGCACCCGCGCCTCTGGTTCGACCTTCGCGCTTACCTCGGCTCGGCGCGGGATGCGCAGCACCCACCGACGTCCATCGTCGACGGTGGCGATCACGATCCTATAGTCGAGCCCAAGCTCATTGACAGTCAGCGGGCCATGGAGCTTGAGCCCATGTCGGGCTGCAAGTGCGTACAGTTGGAAGGTATCGGCGGTCGTGACTACGGTCATGATTCACTCCTGAGGGCTTGACGGGTTTAGCCACCTAAATATAACAGTCACGTCGGTTATATTCAATCCTCATGCGAATCGGGGTACGACCCACAGCCCCCTCAGTACAGGTCCATCGTCACACCCGAGATCGTTGGGGTCCAGCTCCCAGTGGTTCGGAGCAACGGGCGGCAGGGCAATGATCCGAAAATTACCCCTTCCTTTGCGTCACCACAGCTTGCACCAACTGACCCTGAATTAAAAAATTGAAAAACTAACTTTTGGGTGTTGACTTAAAGCAAACCAAGCATATGCTAACCAATAGTTAGCAAATTGGGGTTCTAGGGATTTTCCGTCCAAATGCGACATTCAGACTGCTAAGTGATTGATTTATTGTGACTGGCTATGTGAAGCGCCAAAAAAGTAATACCCCTCTGGAGGCCGCGGACGGCGTGGCCTCCAGAGCACTTTGTCGTTTTTGGACGGAAAATCCCTAGAACCCCGTATTGGGGCCGATGGCGTCATCTCAATCCTGTAACCACAAGCTGAGCAATACCGCCATAGCCAGAACTGCGAATCGCTTGCAGTACAAGGGCTTGGCATACTAAGGGGCATGACTCAGCGCCCCGACATCAACCAACTCTCTGCCGGTCAGCTCCGTGCTCTCGCTACGGAACTGTTTGATCGTGTTGATAACAAAGAGCGGGCTCTGGTGCACCGTGATGCGGTCATCGAGAAGCTGACCCACGAAGTGGCCATTCTCAAGCGCCATAAGTACGCCCGGCGTAGCGAGCAGCTGGACGCGGTTCAGGGAAAACTGCTGGACGAACTGATCGACAGCGACCTGGCCTCCATCGAGGTCGAACTGGAACAGGCGATGACCGAGGAGCAGAAAGCCGCTCGGCCAAAGCAGCAACCCAAACGCACACCGCTGCCACCGGAACTGCCCCGCACCCTGATCCACCACGAGCCAGAAAATACTCAATGCCAGTGTGGCTGCCAGCTCAAGCGCATTGGCGAAGACGTCAGCGAGAAGCTGGATTATGTCCCGGGTGAGTTCACCGTTGAACGTCACATCCGGGGCAAATGGGCCTGCGACAGCTGCGAGACGTTGATCCAGGCACCGGTGCCACCGCAGGTGATCGACAAAGGCATCCCCACCGCTGGCCTGCTGGCCCAGGTGCTGGTGGCCAAGTATGCCGACCATCTGCCGCTGTACCGTCAGGAACGCATGTTCGGCCGTGCCGGCCTGGAAATCCCGCGCTCCACCCTGGCCGAATGGGTGGGTGCCTGTGGTGTGCAGTTGCAGCCGCTGGTGGATGCGTTGAGAAATACTCTGCTGGAACACAGTGTTCTGCATGCCGATGAAACCCCGGTCAGCATGCTGGCCCCGGGCAAGAAGAAAACCCACAAGGCCTACGTCTGGGCCTACTGCACCACACCGTTTGCCGACCTGAAGGCAGCTATTTACGACTTCGCACCCAGCCGTGCAGGCGAACACGCCCGAACCTTCCTGGGTGACTGGCGGGGCAAGCTGGTCTGTGATGATTACGCTGGCTACAAGGCCGGGTTCGGCAACGGCATTACCGAAATCGGCTGTATGGCCCACGCCCGGCGCAAGTTCTATGACCTGCACGAGGCCAACAAGAGCGAATTGGCGGCCAAGGCCTTGGAATACATCGGTGGACTCTACGAGATCGAGCGGGAAACCAAAGATCTGCCACCGGATATGCGGCGGGAAATCCGGCAAACCAAAGCCAAACCCCTTGCCGATGCGCTGCATCAGTGGATGCTGGCCCATCGCCAGAAAGTGCCGGATGGCTCCGGCACGGCCAAAGCCCTGGATTACAGCCTCAAACGTTGGGAAGCGCTGACGCGCTACCTGGACGATGGCGCTGTGCCCATCGACAACAACTGGGTGGAAAACCAGATCCGACCCTGGGCGCTGGGGCGCAGCAATTGGCTGTTTGCGGGTTCACTGCGCAGTGGTCAACGTGCGGCTGCGGTCATGACCCTAATACAGTCAGCGAAGCTGAATCGGCATGATCCCTATGCCTACCTGAAGGATGTGCTGACTCGCCTGCCGACACAGAAGAACAACGCCATCGACGAGCTATTGCCCCACAACTGGAAACCGGCCATACCTAACAAGGTGTAGGCCGGACGTGTATGGAGAGCCTTCTTCGAAAGCTGGACAAGGTGCCAACTCTAGACGGCAGGATATGCCCTGGGAGATCGATGAGAGAAAGAGGAGGCCATAAGTAGAAAATTTCCCAAGCGACTGGTGGCTCGCTAGGCATACGTGTCGTGTTACTCCTAAGTTATTAGACACACTAGATTTTCCGGGCTTTGCTGGGCTGCGGGTGTCGCAGGTGTATGCCGCACGGAGATCGCAGTTAAACCTGATACTAGGCCGGCTCATGCACTAGCCGGATGTCGATTTCTCTGTCGACATACTTCCACTCCACCGAGGCCCGGAGTTCGGCCAAAAGCCTGTTAAAGCCCGGCTCATCAGACGGGGAATATTCGAACCACGTCAAGAAGTCGAAGGGTTCGCTCTCGCCCAGGTCCCGACAATGGTGGAGACGACGGGCCACAGCAGGGAGATATTGGAGCCCAATGTGAATGTGACGGGACTGCTCCTCAAAAATCTTCCGGCGTTCGTCTTGAGCCAGTCCCCACCATGAGGGGTTTTTCCGGATAGGGATCAGGGCGGCACAGGTGGCCTCTGCTCGACCCAAACTTGGCTGCTTCGCCACGAGACGATCCTTCTCTTCACGCACGACATAACGCTCGTTACTCGTTATCCCGCGAAGAAGCCATTTGGTGCCCAAAGGCTGCGGCGAAACAGAGCCAGCGGCTACGTCGAGCCGGGGGATTCCAGGGAGAGGGGCTCCCGCCACGGCATCCATCCGAACAACGCGCCAAACACCCGTTTCTCCACCAGCGAACGTAAATAATCGTGTATTCATCAGTTTCCTCTCAGGCCTTTCGCCTATTTCTCAGCCAACGCAAAACCGGCATTGCCCGGCGCAACCACTGAAACAAATATAAAAGGTTCGGGGCCAGAGTTCATTGCACCATGTACCTGCCCAGGTTTTGCGATCGCAATATCTCCAGCTTTAAGATGAGTGACTATGCCGTTACCTTGATGATATTCGGCTTCACCTGAGATAACCGTCCAAGTATCTTGGCCGTGAGGATGTACATGGGAAGCTATTTCCTGCCCAGGGTGGGCGTGCCAAACAACGACGACAGAGTCATTGGTTTCCAGAACAACCGAACGAATCGGTTCGCCGTTAGACGGACGAACATATTCATCCACCGAAAAAATCCGCGATTCAGTTTCTGCTCTCATGTTCACACCCATTTAAAACTGATTGGACACGTACTCTAAACGCAACTGCGCCTGGACAGCACATGAAGATATGTACCTAAGCGCCCTTCGGGAAAACTATGCTCTGGCGCACAGAGACCGTCAATACTCCGTCGTGGGTAGGCATGACATAACGGGAGGAGACGGGCGACGCTTTGGTCATATGTACATGAGAAGGTGGCTCGCCCGCTCGGCAGGGTTGTTGTCGATGGGCAGGTGTCCCCCTTTCGATGTAGCGGATCAGCTTTAACCAGTTGCTCGCAAGGCAATTGATTGCTTGCCCAAGGCACTTTGACGACGTGACCTGGGGAGGGGTTTTGTCCAGCCTAGCTTTCAGTTGCTCCAGGAAAGCCTGGCTTTGCGACTGGCGCGTCTGGTATCGCTGGGCATCGCCCGCCTCTTCCATGTCGCGCTCGATGCCGTAGAGCTTGTTGATAAGAGTCAGTGCCATCTCCGCTCGGCCGATCTTGCCCTTGGATTGAGTTTTCTGATGAACTTGCGCCGCGCATGCCCAGCAACCTATACGCTCGACGCCTTTCTGCCTCCAGGAGGCGCTGCGGCACCTCCTGGGTACGGCTAGCGGTGTAATTGAACAGGATGACCGGAAGATTTGGTGGGCCACCGCGATCTCCTCAGTAGCTATAGCCAAACAGGTTGGGTATGAGAAGTTCAAGGGGGGGCGAGCAAAGCCCCCGTTCCAATTGATTCTCTATTCCACACAAATGGCGATATAAGCCGGCGGGTGATGACGACCCTGGAAGCTCTGGCATCGAGAGTGGATGTCTACTCCATCGACGAGGCGTTTCTGGATCTGACCGGAATCGACCGGGTGGTAAGCTTCGAGCCTTTTGGTCGGCAGGCGATTTGGCTCAAGGTGGAATCACCGGACGGTTACGCTACTATCGTTCTTTGTTGGCTTTATCGGTAACCGAACGTCGATGTGTTCAGTGATGGCTGTTGAAGAGCTGATCATTCAGAAGCGTTATGAGATCTTTAAGAGCTTCGTGAAAATCGTTATTTGGGTGTTTGGCGTAACGGTTTTATTTGAGTTGTTCGGTTTTATCTCACCTGCCCGTAACGAGAACTATGCCTTCCGACCAGAAGCAATGATAGGTGGAATCATTTTTGGTATGGGGGCGGTAATCAATGGAGGCTGCTCCATGAACACGCTGATCCAATTTTGCCGTGGTCGTTTTGCTTTGATCTTTTCGTTTTTAGGTTTTTCCCTAGGCGTCGTTGCTGCTGGCTATGCCTCTTCATTTCAGCCCAATCTTCAAGCTGTGAAAATAAAACCCTTTGATGGTTTTTCAATACTTCAACTATGGATCTTTGCCGTGTTATTCGTGGCTTGGGGAATCTATGAATTTTATTCCTTGTGTAAAGGAGCTTCCGCCAGCACATGGAAGAGGCGTTTTAAGAGTGAGCATTATGACAAGAGTTTATCAGCCGCAATTCTAGGCATTTGCAACGGCATATTGGTTGTGCTCGTTGGTATATGGGTCTATTCCAACCTTATTATCATGGGCCTACTCTACCTAATGTTCGATCAAGAAGGCATGAGCCTTGGTATCTACTACAAACTAAGTGTGTTTTTATTCGTCGCCATGCTCTTGGGCATCCTTATTTCTGCGAAAACAAGTCATACCTTTAACTTAGATTTTGAAGTAAAAGCTAATTACCTATTCGGTGGTTTTCTGATGGGCGTTGGCGCGGTGTTTGTTCCCGGAGGCAATGACGTAGTATTGCTAAATAGTATTCCCACTTTGTCCCTTCAAGCGGTGCCCAGTTACGTTTCAATGCTCTTAGGTATGGCTTTGCTTATTATTCTCAAACGCAATTTTCAGAAGACCTAAATCTCAATTAAACCGAACCGATTGGAAATGAGGATTATCGACTTTCGCTTCCATTATCTTGACTTCATCCAGTACCACTAAACGCTCGGCATCACCTACCTCGACTTTTATGCACTCTTCCCTCTCGTTATTCAGTGAGGTATCTTTCGCGCTGCAATGAATTATCTCACCAGATTTGAGTGTCAATATAATCGGATATTGATAGGTACAGGCTATTTCAATATAGTCATAGTCGTTACATGAAATCATCAGTTTTTCCTCACTAGAAACGGCTATTGCTTACGGTACTGTTTCGGCGTCATACCGACGTATTTTCCAAACGTTTTAGTAAATGCTCGCTCTGATTCATACCCGATACTTAGCGCGATATCATCGACCATCAGGCTCGTATTCTTGAGCATTTCCTTCGCTCGTTGAATTCTCAACTGCGATAAATAAGTAAAAACCGTTTGGCCGACCAGATCTCTGAATTGTTTTGCAAAGGCGGCTCTAGACATACCAATCTGGCTTGCTAGATCCTCGATAGTCCAAGGCTCACTCGGTGATTCATGCATGAGTTTTAGTGCTTTGGATATACGCTTGTCATTCAGTGCCATTAGGAAAGAGTTTTGTTCTTGGCGACCAAAATTAATTCTTATCAGCTCAACCAGTACAACTTCAGTTAGTTTGTTGACGATAATCTCCGTGCCCGGATTCTGTGCCATATATTCTGCACTAAGTTGGTCAAAGGTGCTTTTTAACCAAGGGTGTTGATGCAGCTCCTCCTCTCTAACAATGGTCGTTTGAGGGAAGATTGTTTTGAGTGGCGTTAATGTCTCGTCCTCAAAACTGCAATATCCACATAGCAAAAGAGTATTCTCACCTGCAGTAGATATGTCACCGTAGGGCGACTCGCTCGTTAATATATGATCGAGTCCAGGCCCTAAAAATATCAAGTCACCAGGACCAAGCTGCTCTACTTTGTCACCAATAATCGCCCAGCAATACCCACGTCGAACCATATGAAAGCCAGCCGTCTCGGTCTCTTTAAATTCCTTAGTCCAAGGTGCCTCCACTTGGCTACAAAAGTAGACACTACCGCTGACGCGTAATGATTTAAGAATATCACTGAGAATTTCCATTCATACCTTCCTATCACCATTAACCTATACCTGAATCCGTGACTTCAACGAGCTGAACTCACGCCCAAAGCCTGCAATAACAAGGCTTAGAGCGATATAATAGCATCTGACACCCATTCACCCAGTTAGTGCTTTCGGCTCATGCGTACCTTCACTCTCCAGCAATCCCGAACCGAAGTCTATACACCCAATGGCGGGCTGGCCTTGGTCGGTCATTGCCTGAACCGGCATACATCGCTCACCAAAACCGCCCGCACCGTCGTCAAGCGGCACGGTATTCCGAACATTGAACTGATCCGGACCTATCTTGGCCTGATCACGCTGGGCAAGAGTGACTTCGAGGCGGCCGAGCCGGTTCGAACGGACCCATTTTTCAAGTCTGCCCTGGGCATCAAGCAATCGCCATCGTCGGCCCGGTTGCGCCAGCGATTTGATGAAGACGCTCAAGGCCTGACACCCCTGCTGGACGATGCCAGCGT
This sequence comes from Vibrio sp. 779(2023), assembly GCF_033344285.1. Taxonomy (NCBI): domain Bacteria; kingdom Pseudomonadati; phylum Pseudomonadota; class Gammaproteobacteria; order Vibrionales; family Vibrionaceae; genus Vibrio; species Vibrio sp. 779(2023). Next base: position 30,462 of record NZ_JAWPOM010000008.1, on the reverse strand, counting down.
CGAGTTTCTTCAGTCCGTCGAAGCTCCGGTGTCACCTCTGGCGATGGGCCACGTTGCGCTGGATATGGATGTCTTTCCCATGGACAACAGCCAGACCCGCAAAGAGGGTGTCAGCTACACCTACAAGGGTTATGACGGCTATGCGCCGATGGCCGCCTACCTGGGGCAGGAAGGCTGGTGCCTGGGTTGCGAGCTGCGCCCTGGCAGCCAGCACGCCAACAAGGGATTTCTCGACACCCTCAAACGAGTGTTACCCCGGGCTCGATCACTGACGGATAAGCCCATTTTGTTGCGCCTGGACAGCGCACACGATGCCCGTGCCAATAGCGATTTCCTGCGCGAGCAGGACCAGGTCGACTTCCTGATCAAGTGGAACCCTCGTAAAGAGGATCCGCTCGTCTGGGCGGACAAGGCCCAGGCCCGGAAAGCCTGGTCACTGGAGCGCGACGGCAAAATGGAAGCGGTTCTGTCGGAAGCGATTCCGGACGAGCCCGGTCTGCGTCGCATCGTGAAGGTCACCGTTCGTACCAGCGATGCCGAAGGCCAGCTGTATCTCGAACCGGAAGTCAGCCTCGAAGGCTGGGTGACCTCGTTGCCGGCCGAAGTAGCCGACGAGCAACACATCATGGCGCTGTACAGCGATCACGCCACCAGTGAGCAGTTCCACAGCGAGTTCAAGACCGACCTGGACCTGGAACGACTTCCGTCCGGGAAATTCGACACCAACAACCTGGTCATGGCCTTCGCGACGATGGGTTACAACGTGTTGCGCTGGATGGGTCTGCGACTGACCGGCCCGGATGCACCGGTTCGCCACCCGGCCAAGCGTCGCCGCCTGAGAACCGTGATGCAGGAAATCATGACCATGGCCTGCCGCCTGGTGCACAGTGGCCGGCAGTGGATCCTGCGATTTGGCCGGCACTGCCCAGGCTTTGCGGTTTACCTCGATCTTTATCGGGGCCTTGCTTCCGCCGGATAGGCCAACTCAACCACTGGCAAAAAGCAATCCTCCCGGAATCCTCTGCCGGGACAGCCCGCTATTGCCTAAACACTGCATGCTGGTTATTTATCAACCAATCTCGGGCCATCGGTTGCTCCCGCTCTTTGCTTCCAGACCTCAAAGTCAGAATCTCACCCAGTTATCGCCTCTTGTTGGCGCAGAGGTGGGCTTGACGAGTATATTGGCGAGCGAAGTCACTGATTCAGGCTATACACTAAAATAATAATAGACGATCAGTGCAATATTTAAAGACTTTTGCACATTGTTAGTTTTTATTGAAAGCCCATAATGATCACATCAACGCAAGACAAACGAAACACAAAAAGTGAAACAGAAGGAGCATAGCGATGGCGACAAAACAGACTGCGAAAGTAACCGTATACAGCAAAGGCTACTGCCCTTACTGCAAGATGACTAAGGCAACGCTTAAAAAACTGGGGCTGAAGTTTGAAGAAATCGACATTACCTTCAGCAGAAAGCATGGCAAGGAAATGCGCGAACGTAGTAACCGTCATACGGTTCCACAGATCTTTATCGACGATCACCACATTGGTGGCAACGATGATCTACAGGCAGCGCTTCGAAACGGAGAGCTGGAAAAGATTCTTGAGGTAAATGCAGCGGTAGTATAGCGCTACCCAAAATGACACGAACTCAAAACAAAATTTAAATCAAAGTAGAAGGAAAAACATCATGACAACTTCAACAGCAAGACAACTCACAGACACCGCTTTGACTCAAAACACTCGTCCCTTGGACGTCACAATTACACGTATAGGCGACCAAGCCTTACGTTACTCAGTGGTCGTAGTACTGGCCTGGATTGGAGCAATGAAATTCTCGGCCTATGAAGCGGGTGCAATTCAAGGCCTTGTTGCTTCAAGTCCTCTAACATCATGGCTTTATAATGTATTTAGCCTACAAGGGGCTTCAAATCTTATCGGCACTGTTGAAATAGCGACTGCGGCAGCGATTCTACTAGCACCTTTGCATCGACACATTGCTGTCGTGGGTAGCCTAGCAGCCATTGCGACCTTTGCTGTGACATCAAGTTTCTTGCTGACAGCACCCGTTTGGGAAGCAAGCTTGGGTGGTTTTCCAGCATTGAATGTTGTACCTGGCCAGTTCCTTTTGAAAGATATTGTACTACTCGCAGCAGCAATATCTTTATTAGGAAAAGCTCTTAGCTCAAGCAAATAGGTCAACAAGTTTTAAGCTAAAAGGCACTAACGACAGTGCCTTTTTTTACTAACCTTAAGACTATTACTATTTAACCAATTAACAGAACAGGTACTGCGAGAACACTATGACTGAGCAATATGATTATGATTTGTTTGTAATAGGAGCTGGCTCCGGTGGCGTACGTGCAGCAAGAATGTCTGCCGCAACTGGCGCGAGAGTCGCTATTGCAGAAGAAAAATACCTAGGGGGCACATGCGTCAACGTAGGTTGTGTTCCTAAAAAGCTATTTGTTTACGCTTCACATTGCTCAGAGGAGTTTGAAGGTGCTTCGGGATTTGGCTGGGAAGTCGGTGAAAGCCGTTTCAACTGGCCGGCGCTGCTAGAAAACAAGAACAAAGAGATTGAGCGCCTTAACGGCATTTACAAAAAACTCTTAGAAAATGCAGGCGTCAATATCGTTTGGGGACGCGCTCGACTGACTTCCCCCAATAGCGTTGAAGTTGATGGTAAGACCATCACAGCTGAGAAGATTCTTGTAACAGTTGGCGCAACACCAAGCGTACCAGCGTTTCCAGGTTCGGAACATGTGATTAGCTCGGATCAGGTTTTCTATTTACCAGAGCTTCCTGAAAAAATTGTGATTGTCGGTGGTGGTTATATTGCGGTTGAATTTGCCGGCATTATGAATGGATTGGGTGTCGAGACTCATTTGGTTTATCGCGGCGATAAACTACTTAAGAACTTCGACCAGCCTACTGCACAATTTGCAGCCAATGAAATGCAGAAAAAAGGCGTGAATATCCATTATTCGACCAACATTACCCAGATTGAAAAACAATCGGATAACACCCTTGTTTGCCAACTGGATAATGGCGAGATTTTAAGTGCTGGCCAGGTGATGTATGCAACAGGCAGAAAGTCTTTGACGAGCGATTTAGGCATAGAACAAGTCGGTCTAACGACTCGTAATAATGCAACGATTGAAGTCAATGACCAATTCCAAACATCCGTCCCATCGATTTATGCCTTGGGTGATGTGATTGGCACGCCGGAATTGACGCCCGTCGCAACAGCTCAGGCGATGGTGTTCGTAAGCCAGCAATATGGTGATGGCAGCAAAAGCATCAGTTATGACAATATTCCCACCGCAATCTTTTGCCAACCGAATATTGGAACAGTGGGGCTATCTGAAGACGCGCTTAAGGCCAAAGGTGTGCCGGTAGAGGTATACCAGTCAGAATTCAAACACCTTAAGCACACCTTATCAGGAAGTGAAGAGCGAGTATTGATGCGTATGCTGGTTGAGAAGGGCACTCAAAAAGTCGTCGGTATGCACATGGTTGGCCCTGACGCTGGTGAAGCGATTCAAGGCTTTGCCGTAGCAGTCAAAGCAGGGCTCACTAAAGATCAATTCGACGGCACGATTGGTATTCACCCGACAATGGCCGAAGAATTTGTCACCTTAAGAGACCTTAGTTACTCGGTTTAAGTCAACGCTGTTCAAACCCATCAAGAAGCAGAGGCTTAAGGTATAAGCTACGAGGTATAAGCTATGAAGAATAAAGTCGAATTTGTCAGCAATGGCATTACCCTTAGAGGAATGTTGGAATCGCCCGACCAGAGAGTTTCCAGCTACGCCTTATTTGCACACTGCTTTACCTGTGGGAAAGATATTGCAGCTGCTTCTAGAATTGCTAGAGCCTTGACCGCAAAAGGTATCGCGGTATTAAGGTTCGACTTTACGGGCTTAGGAAATAGCGATGGGGACTTCTCTAACACCAATTACTCCTCCAATGTGGATGACTTAAAAGCAGCCGCAGATTTTCTAAGAGAGAATTATCAGGCACCGAGTTTATTGATCGGCCATAGTTTGGGAGGGGCTGCCGTACTGTCAGTAGCTCACCGCTTACCCGAAGTGAAAGCCGTTGCAACCATTGGAGCACCTCACGAGGCGCAGCATGTTGTACATAACTTTGCGGCCAATCTAGACACGATCAATCAAGAAGGCAAAGCTGAAGTCACATTGGGTTTTCGAAAGTTTGTTATTAAGAAACAGTTTGTTGAAGACCTTAAACAAATCGAATCCGAGATTGGAAACTTACGAAAAGCATTATTGGTCATGCACTCGCCGATGGACAGCACAGTAAAAATCGCCGAGGCCGAAAAAATTTATAAAGATGCCAAGCATCCAAAGAGCTTTGTAAGCCTGGATAATGCTGACCACCTTGTTTCCAACAAGGATGATGCCGAATACATTGCTACAACGATTGCAGCTTGGGCAAGCCGATATATCGAACCCTCAATCGTAGAGAAATCCGGGCAAACGGTAGCCAAAGGCCATGTCTACGTCGAAGAAAAGGACCATAAATTCGCGCAGAACGTTTATAGCAATAGTCATCACTGGCTAGCCGATGAGCCTGTCGCGGTGGGTGGAATAAATGCAGGCCCCGATCCATACGAACACTTGCTCGCCGCATTAGGCACTTGTACCTCCATGACGATCCGTATGTACGCTGATAGAAAGAAATGGCCGCTAAGCAATATCGGCATTAACTTGCATCATGAGCGTAGTTACAGCAAGGATTGTGAACACTGTGATGAAGCCCCTCAGCAAATTGATCACCTCAATCGTGAAATCACATTGGAAGGTGAGTTAAATGATGAGCAGCGGGAAAGTCTGCTTGAGATTGCAGATAAATGCCCAGTCCATAAAACCTTACACAGTCACCTAGTAGTAAACACAAAACTAAACGCGAATTAGAAAAAGCACTTTAAACTCTTCAGGAGATAAACAAATATGGCCATCCCTATTCCTCATCGCCCAAGTGGTTTTCTACTAGGCGACCCAGCTGCTCTTGTCACACTTGATGCCTTTATCGACATACAGTGCCCACACTCTCGTGCTGCTTGGCCAACACTAATGGCCGTAATGAAATACTATCAGGATGATCCGGTCAGCTTAAAGGTACACATGATTACCTTGAGTAATCATCGACAAGCCTGGGATATCAGTTTAGGTTTATTCGCCCTTGCTGAAGGTGATGCTAGCAGGTTTTACGATTTCGCCACGTTTGTATACGAGCGCCAGGATCAGTTTTATAACGCGCCGTTTCTACACAAAACGCATGAAGACTTGCGTCAATTTGTAGCTGACTTAGCGCAAGCGCATTCAAATATAGATCGGGAAGCCTTTCTGAAGAGAATGGGCGACAATGATATCTACGTTAATGCTAGAACCCCAATTCGCTATGCCGCTACAAAAAGTGTCTGGGCTACACCAACATTCTTCGTTAACAATGGGAACAATGTACCTGTTGATCACAAATCTAGCTTGGATGATTGGATAAAGCTGATTGATTCTTTGTTAGCAAGCTAATTTTTACTTTCACTTATTTATGGCTTCTGCTTAGAAGTATGAAGTAGCCTATTTTCTTGAGTTGCTAAGGATTTGCTTTATGAAGTTCGCAGAAGAGATCCTCTCCTCTGTTTTTTATCGGTTATGTCTATTAAGTGAATAACGACAAATGTCCGCTTTCCTCTTTTTCCTGACTTGATTACCTACAAGCAACAATCTTTGAAAACACCGTTGACTCAGATTCCTGATACTTCAGCATCATAAATATACGGCCAGGCAAAATCAAAGACTCAAACATCTAGGCTGCAATCAGCTCGTGAGATCCTGAGAATGGTTCAATATCACTCAGTAAGCCGTCTAGATCGATTTCGGTTCTACCTTGGTCAAAGGAATATTCACCATTCAAATTAATGTGTTGCCAGGCAACGGGTGATAAATTGACAATGTAATCTGCTATATCATCTCTTCCCCGATCTTCATTTATTTTAAGGTAGGCAGATAGTAGCGCGGAGTTATAGTAAATAATGCAGTTTGAGATTAACCGGGAGCAATCATTCCACTGTGAAACCTGGTAATCGTTTCCGCCTCTAAATCGATTCCCATTAACGGAGGCAATGGCTCTTTTCAACTGGTGGTAGGCTTCGCCACGATTCAATGCTTGCTGGACATATCGCCGTAGTGTTGCATTATCAACATAATCCAGGAGGTAAAGGCATTTTATCAGCCGATCATATTCTTGGAGAGCTCGGAGTGTTTTACTTTGACCGTTACTGAGCTTACGAATTACAGTGCTTTGCGTCGTTGTTTTACGGCTCAGTGAGCAGATTATGTGCTGTATCTCATCCCACTCCTCTTGGATCAGCTTGCAATTTATGTCTTTCTTCAAGCGAATCGAGCAACCATCTTCCTCTGTAACTTCAAACAATTTGAAGAAGGTGTTTTTGACTTTTGCATACCGGGGTGCAAAGCGGTAACCAAATAGATCCAATATCGCAAAGTTGACGTTATTCGTGCCGTGATTATCCGTGGATAAAGTAAATGGCTGTATGTCTGACGTATTATTGTAGAGAAGGTCAAAGGCAAAATGCCCTTCGTATTCGTTCGCGCCAATAATTTTGGTATTGACCGGAACGTGGTTGGAGACGAGCGTCAGCGATGATACGCCTTTTCCTTTAAAGAAGTCTTTGGACGAGTAACGCGCTTTAAAGGTATTGATTCGACACTCAAACTTTTGGCCGTCGATACTGGAGTACAACTTGTTATCGTCAAAGTGATAATGAACAAAAATAGGCAGTGCTGCAATCGCATTGGATACCAGGTCATTCGACTCATTTAGCGTATCCATTCTGACGTAGCTTTCTTCTACACTTCGAAGTTTGCCTACCGAACGGTCAGAAATATTAGCCATCTTGTACAGGCCATAGTTGGTGCCATTCGCCAGAACACAAGCAATCAGATCATCATGATTGATCGACAAAACATCATGGTTCGCCGATATGTGAGAGAAAGCATCCAGAAAGCCGGTCTTCTGCTGTACAAATTTAAGCAAATCAACAATGCCCATGTGCTTTATTTGGCTATAGATAGGATTATCGACTGACTCTTTCCAGCGTCGATTTGGTATTGACCACTTTAATTCATGACGATCTTGGCTAAATTCGACATATTGGTTGTCACCGCTAAAGATATGGTCGCTGACGGACGCTAGCTTCTCTTCTAAGTCACTTAGCTTTTTAGCAAGCATCGTATCGACATGTTTTAGAGGGTGGGTAAGGCCAGATTTCTCGATGATCTGCTCCTTCTTCTCATTCCATTCTTCTGTGGCAATGAGATCACTCTCGAGACTACGATTCCGCTCGCTTTCTACAATATAAATTTGGTTAGATTCGAATAACTGGGCGGCCTTTCGATAAAGGTAAAACTCAAAACGGAGAGTTCTTTTCGTTTCATCAACGTCATAGACGTGTTGGCGCTCAGATTTCCGGATCAGTTTTTTATTAATGGTTGAAATAGATCCATTTTCGGCTATCTCCGAGATCGAAGATGCGAACTGTTCAATCAATTCGGGTTTGATTGCTCCGAATTCGACATCAACGGCTTGGAAAATCGACCGCAGCAACCTTTTAATTTTATTTGTTTGCCGACTTATATACTCCCATTCATATTGGGCCGTATCAAAATCAGTATCATCTAAATGGGCGCTGAGAAGTTTCAGATTCTTCTTCGGCAAGAGTTTGAACGCACGCTTCCGAACATCTCCGAACGTTCTGCTGTCACTGATATCTGGATCTACAAAAAAGCTCAGGATATTTCCGGCAACTTTGAGGCTGTCTTTTACAACATCGACATCTTCAGCGACTTTTTGTTTCGCGAATATTTTGCCAGATTCGGTGATTTTCCGGACTAGATACAAAAATGCCGATACTAGGTTGTCATTCGTTTCACGATACCTGAAATACAGATAACAGCACAGATAAAGCAGTGACTGGTCATCAGAGTGGCGTCGAAGCTTATAAACCGATTTATGCTTTACAAGCGAGGCATAGTATTCAAGGTTTTTCGGGGAAAGTGATAATTCGGCAATAATCTGTTTGAGCTCTGGATAAAGCTCTTTTATTGCCTGATGAGTAGTAAGTTCTCTATTGATTTGGCTCGACGAGAAATCCTTCGCCATTTGTTTTAGCCTGGATAGGTCGGTGAACGTCTCATCCGAACCCAAAAGCTTTAGTAGTGATTTTCTTGTTTTAGGTGTCATGCTTTTTTCAAGAACTTTTTTGATTCGAGCTCTTTCAGAAATGAGCACTTCAGATACATGATCCTGGAGTGTCGTATACCCGGCAAGTGCAATTTGGTTTTGATTAAAGAATGCGATGCATTCATCAAATACATACCGTGGATCGACGCTGATCGTAACGACATCCCGGAGTCGTTCTAGTATTTCAAGTTTGTGCGTTTTACGGCGATAGTACTGGTAACCTGTGTAGTTAAGCAAACGACTGACTAGTTTTGTCTTGGTTGAGGCAGAAAGATCCTTAGCTTTAATACTTTTACCCTTAAAGTATTTCGATATGATGAAATCTAGATCTGCCTTAACAGCGTTAAAATCAAAGTTTGGAATAATCGGCTTGCTTCTGAAGTAACCCAGCAGCAATATGAAATAGCACTTGGTGTCGATACGGCGGCATTCGTCGACAAGTTTCTGAGTCTCATCATCAAGCGAGAAATACTCCTCTCGCTCAGCATGACTAAACGTCGGTAGGGAATACAGCTCTGCGATTTCGGACTTATTGAGTATTTTGATGCGCTTATTGTTTGACTGCTTCATGATTGACCCCAGTGATTCTTATTTTTCGGTCATCATATCGGAATTTGGTTATATTTTGACCCTAAGGTCATTTTCGGGGGGATGGGCGCAAAACCCCAACAAGGTGGCTAGCTCAAGATCTACATTTATAGGTCCCAATTGCACAACATCTCTACAAAGATGTATTCATTTAGCAACTAATTGACGTAAATTATTCTTCAACTGTCTAACTGTATCTGATTGAGACACTTCCCATTCTTTAGAAAGATACTGAATTACGGTATCAACATCTGAGGGGAACAGTATTTTTCCCGAAACTTTCGCAAAAGGTCCATCTGTTTCTAGAAGAATTTTATCTTTAGGTAACCAAGATATAAGTCGCTTTCCACGTGCTGAGAAAAGCATTGCTGGTCCAACTGAAAAATAACAACCTATATCGACAGCTTCTAATAACTGTTTTTTTGTCCCCAAAAACCAGTGGAGAACAGGGATGCCTGCTTTCGGGTGTTTTTTCAGACACATTAAGGTTTCGTCTACTGCATTCAGGCTATGTATTGTTAGAACTTTATCATTGAATGACTCACATTTTTTCAGAATGTGATTAAAAACCAATAATTGGTCATCAAAATGCTCTCTCCAGCCTTTTGATCCATCTAGTCCAATCTCACCTATATATTTAGTTTTCTCTATAAGTCGATCGAAAATTGGTAGTTCATTTTTCCTTAAATGAGCTAGCTGAGGGTGCAATCCCAAAGCGGTTTTGCAATGCTTAAGCCCTTTTGTGAGATTAACAGTGCCTTCGAAGGCTGAAGGCACTGTTGTTACAGATAATACGTAATAGTTTGAGCGTTCAATGTCATCCAATACCTTCTGATGTTCGGGGTATAGATCAACATGGCAATGCATATCCATCATGATGTTTTGTTAGCCTGTATAAACACTTCAACTTCCATCAAACCACGCTTAAGCGTTGATTCCAAGGCATTACGTATAGACTTATCTAGTGGGATTGGACCAGATTTACGTAGCCAAGATTTGTAATTATTGGTTTGCTTCAACCGGATAATGGCTGTTTGAACTGCTTGCAGGTCGTCTCTTGTATCCTTCTCTTTAATTAGCGTTTTCAATCGCTTTGTTTTATATGGTGCGTCATCATCAAAGCCAGCATGATGAACAGATGCTCTTCTAATTAGACAGGGCAAGCAGTGCCCACATTGTATGTGTTCTCTGTGCCAGTGGCTGCATGAAACGCTTAGCGGTACGGCTTTTTTAATAGCGTTTTGGTCAACGCACTCAGCCAACATCTCCCCCTTTGTTTTAAACTGATAAGGGTTTACGAATTTGACGTCAAAACCTATGCGTGTCAGCAATTCTTCCAACCTCTGCAAGAAGTTGGGGTGTGTGGTTCTCGTACTGTGACTACCTATTCGCCTTCTAGTTAGTGGTGGATTGATTGAGATATAGCCATTCTCAGGAACGATAATGGTTTTAATACTGGCATCACAGTTAGCACTTCTCAGTGCGGAAATGCCCAATACGGCCATCGCCAAGAAGTTAAAGCTTCTCCCACGCATACTTATGTCCGTTCTGCCTTCATATGTTTTAATTATATGAGGAGAAATTGAATAGGAGAGCTCAGCAAATGGAGAAGACAACAAAGTCTTAATTTCTTCCTGTTTTGCACCATCTCCACGATAGGCGTGACTTACTAAGAGAGGCTTATATTCTGACTCTCCATTAAGGATATCAATAGCACCCACTGCACTATCAAGACCGCCAGAAAATAGGCAAACAGCATTTTTTCCTAGAAGAGTTTTGGCTTTATATTTAGCCTGCTTACTTATCTTAGGTTTAGGCAGTTCCATTGATGTCTGCTCAAAAGTGAACATCCATTGATCGCCAGTAAGAAAGTTCAAAATTGAACTCAACTCAGCGCTTTCTGCATTCCATATATTCGGTTCACTTACAGGGATGTGAAGGTGCATTTGCCTTGACCAAGCATTCTCAGCCTTCTCTCTTAACTCAAAAGTATCTGCTGCGGTAACAGCGGAAGCAATTGTAATTAAATCGATTGCCTTAGGCTCAACAGCAACTCCCAAGTCTCTTACTGTTTGCAGTAGCCCTCTGGAAGCTAAGCTGTGTTTTTTTTGATCATATTCGTGAGTGTGGAATAGTTGTACAGGGTGGCATGACTCTGAATATTCAGGTAGTTGGTTTGGATTATCATTGAAGTAAAACTTAGTCATCGAAACTCTCCCATTCTTCAACGGTCATTGCGATGGTATCAGCTTGAATCTTGGTAATGTTATTTCTGGTGATATTGCTAGGGTTGCCATTAGTGACCTTGTCTAGCTGCTCCTGAGCTATTACCTTGATAAGCTCCCTTAGCTCAACTTCCATGCTATGGTGCTTGCTAGCAGGTTCTACGTGGAACCAAGCCCTGCCCATGCCTTCAACCACATCTTGGAAAATCAAGTCAGTTAAATAGCAGCCGATGGCTTGTTGGATTACTTCTTCAGTAAAACTATTTGGATCGAAATCTTCTGTATCTGGTAGCGCTTCTTCCAGCGCGTAATCTAAGGCAATTCTCACAGAGTCTGAGTCAGCATTATCAGGAGCCAAATGTGAAGCAATTCTATCAATAGCTTGGTCAGTGGATAGGCCTTTCAAGTCATTTAAGGAAAGGCTTTGGTTGTTGACAGTAACAGTGTCTCCACGCATTACTCCAAGTAAACCAGTACCAGCCGTTATCCCACTAGCCAACCTTCGGCTTGTGGTTTTTCCACCACCAGAGCCTTTTTTAGAATAACTCTTTAGTGCTCGCCTTAGATCAGAGCTTGAACCTCCGGCCTTGGCATAATTCCCGAATTCTCTTCTAGCTCCTGCAAAACGGTTTGCAGGATTGGCAGTACCAGATGGTTTGCCGATTTCCTGCTGAACTTTTTCATTGTCGATTTCCTTGTCACCTTGATTTTCCCCGTCCGGGCCACCAGTATCTTGAGCTGGCTCAATTGTTACAGGCGGACTTTGTTCAGCCCATGACGGAATGAGTGGGCTCTGGTTATTAGGGCCAGTTGATGATGCTGAAGTACCCATTAATACCTACTTTTCTAATTCCTTGATAATTACATTCAACCACCTTTGCTTTGGCAGTCCCTTCACGTAAGTTAGTAGCGCCTTTTTACATTTAGGCTCTTCAACTGCTAGTAGTCTCGCGCCATATATGCCTGGGGGAGCTTTTGACCAATCACTTACAGTCCTGAAGTTTTCAATTAGTCCATCCATCACAGCTAAATAGTCTTCTCTTGGGGTCGCTGCTATGGCATTTTGGTTTGTATGGCTTAGTCTTTCCGTTTGTTTCATTAAATCCTTCACAAGCTTTTGAGCAGCGCCGGACATAACTGCATTCACTAGGCCCATGGGGATACTCTCTCTACTTAAGTATGCCGCTGGGGTCAGGTTCACATTTGCAAACATCGGTGGTAGCTTCGACCACTTGTCAAGAAAGGCTAAATCTAGCTTCCACTCTTCTGGTAAATCCATATCATCGAATTCAGCTTCTGGATCTTCCAATTGAGCCAGAATCTTTGGAGAACCACTCTCTGTATCAATCAACTGATACAGTTTGTTTGTTGCTTGAGTCCCCAAACAACGCTCAAATATCACCAATTTGGTAATGGTTTTCTCATCCAGCTGCATACCACGACGGAGTGCTGTTTTTCTTCTCATTTTCACCTGATTTAAGAGGCGTTTAACAATTCGAGGGTTCCCATTTATATTGGAGGACTCTGCGAGCAATGGAGCAAGTTGTTCGGCCACGATGAACTTACTTCTGAGTTCGTCCTTACCCTGAACATCTTGAACTTTATCAACGTCCAAAAGCTCATCGACTGATATGGGTGACTGCTTCCAAGATAGCTGAAGAGACTGCTCTAGGCTTTCCCTAAGCCCCTCAAGCTGGTCACTCGTAACGCCATGATCTTGAGCTGTCAACATCATCAGGTAAGCTCTGATTTCTAGAGTACCAGGTCTTGGAACGTGTACTGGGATTTGAATTAATTTATCTAGGTAGTCTGTTTGGTGGCGCTGCGAAGCTCCCTTGTGATATTCCGGCACAGCTAAGCGGATCATATCTTCGTCTGCCGCAATCACGAATGCTGTATTTGGTAAAAACAAAAATAGTCGTATCGCTTCCAGCGTCGAAATTGCATTAAATGGCGAGCAACGGTCCAAGTTATCGACATAGACTATGAGTGGTTTATCAAATTCACTCAACAAGTCTGAGTACGCATTGCGGAACTCTTTAATTTCTTTTGGGGGTGAAAAAGCCTTTTTAGGCTTTAAAATTTCTTTGTTATCTTTAGCTATCTGCTTCGCACCATCTACTGCATCCTTGGCATCACCAAAGTCTAGTTCGCGATCCTCTCCACCACTGAATAGCCCCATCAACTTCTGAAAACCACCCATGGTGGGAACGCCAGCTAAAGCTGCACCACCATCCATCAATAATCCCAAAGATCTAATGATGTCAACACGTCCTGCAAACTCTTTAGCCTTCTTGCTCAAGCTGGCGTTGTCTTTCGCTTGGTTTACCAAGGTAGATGCAATTGTCTCTAATAGAGCCGCTTTAGCATCGTCATAGCCTTGATACATCCATGCATCGAAATGGACTTGAATGTAGTCTTGCTTCTCTTCAGATATTGATTTTTTGGTTAGCTCTAAGATTGTTGATTTTCCTGCCCCCCAATCCCCAAAAACGCCAACAGATATTGGCATCAATTCCTTTTCGGTGATTAGATCCTTAATCGATTCGGCAGTTTCACTAAAATTTAAAAAGTCTAGTGAGGACTCTTTATCAGACCACATTTAAACCCCATTTTGTCTACAAAATAGCTGTTTTCAACACGCACTATTTTCTGACTTTTAAGTCAAGCCCCAAAACTAGAGCGTTGGAACCATCTTTATTTGTTAAGACTTCTATTTTATTTGCCCGTACACTGACTTCTTCAGGTAACTCATCTTTAGAACAATGGATTACAAACTGAGTTTTGGTATTCTTGTAGCGGCTAATTAGCCCTTCATCTATGTACTTTTCAACATCTAATGGCGTTGAAAAAATATCCATATTCCTTTGAAGCTCTTCGATTTCCTTAGTGTTCATATCTTCCTCATTTCTGCCAAAGCTATAACAGTCTATATCAAACTAAATATTCTGTTATTAGGAAAAATAGGTCAAATGATGACAAAAGAAGTGTGTCCCAAATCAGAGTCTGGCAAACTTCGGGGCATTTTCGATTTAGGAATGGCAGCGTATCGATTGCGATCGCGGCTATTTTAGCATGAGACTTTATTACTCTCTCACAGTAGAGTTAAAATAAAGCTAATCTGGTAAATAAAACGTCGGAACTGATTGCCAGGACTTTAAGTGACTATTAGACAGGAATCGAACTACCTGCCAGTTGCATTTGATACTTATTATCCCTGCTGGCAAGCGAGGTGACGAGCTGGTAGCTATTGCAATAGCTCAGAACAAGTGCTAGCCACTGGACGATAAACCTAACTTTGAAAGACTCTCTTCTCCTGTCAACACTGGGTGATAATGAAAGTGCGGTTTTAGACTTTCAGCAAACTGACTGACAACTTTTGGAAAGCCACTGTCTCCAGCTTGACTCTCGTAAGCTGAAATAAACGTAAAATCTAGTATCTCCATAGAAGGCAACGTCAACCATGCGTGAATATTGGCCATATTGGTAGGTGAACAGTCTAAAATTGATGACTTGATATCATCCTCAGTTAACTCAAAATATTTATTTCCATCAAATGTAATAGATCCAATAGTGAATATTGGTGGCGCTCCGTAAAAATGTTCTACCGCTTTCATTAGTTGAGAATGAATGTTTAGACACTGTCCTACGAGATCGGTGCCTTTTAGTGGGTTATATAGATAATTTAGAAAATCCAAGCAATTTTGAAGGTTTTCATCACTACAAAATTTCGCATCTAAAGCCTTAAAGCGTGTATCAGACAATTTAAGGTACCTTGAGCGCTCAATCGCCAATTCGAACTCTTCCAAATATCTCAACTTCTGCTCCTAAGCATAAACGCCCTATTAAGGTTTGAGCAACGCAATACTGATGCCGCCGCATACCACCTTCATCACCTAAACCAACGCATAGTCAAAATGCCACACGTGCCGAATCACTCTTGAACAATTTGTTATGTTCATAGCTACTCTAAATCAACACTAAGGTTACTATCATTTTGGCCAACGATTGTAGATCCAATACAGACATCTTGAAACACCACCAGCAATTCCTCCAAGTAGGATCAATGCCAGACCTTTAAACCCGGAAGATAGAGCATAGCCTAACTGTATTGATGTACTTCCCCAGCCGTTGGATAAGCCAGTTGATATAGCTAGTCCGAAGAGAATGATCAAGATAAAGCTAGTAATACTAATTTTCCACATTTTCATTATCAGAGAGAAAGCGAATGCAATGTAGATTAAGATCCTCAGCAATTCGATGAAGCCATAGTTAGCCATCCCAGCAAGAACATAGTTAATCGATTCGGTTAAGCTTAAAACCGCACTAAACAGAGCAAATATGGCCGCCCCCATGAAGATTACTTGTGGTAAATTGCTAACTGAAAGGTATACAAACAATCGGTTAAACAGCTTAGTAAAGAGTTTCGTCAATTTGTGTAATGAACTGCGTACAGGGAATCCTATTTTGATCATTACTTATTTTCCATTGCTCTTAGCGCCTCACCCAGTAGCTCTTCTGTACTTAGATTTTTGTTATTAGCTAGGCTCTTATCAACTGTTCTCAGTGCCTTATATTCTGTACTTGTACTTTCGCCATCGATGTCTTCTTGTCGACGTCCATATGCAATGTAAATGTTATGAAAGACTCGATTGCGCTCCTCTCCAGTACAATCTAAATTTGCCAATTGCTTTTCAGCACCTTCAAACATGATGTCTAAGCTATCATCTGTTTTGGCTTTACAGAAATGCCGATAGGCTGTATCAATGCTTGTCTCTGTAGAAACGACAAATTTTTTCGTATTCATTTTAATAATTTTCTCATTCACTTAGCTAGAGTAATACTAAATCTATCCATGTAAGATAATATTTCAATTTCATTTTTATAAACTTCGGTAAGTTTACGTTTAGCTTTATTATACGCCCCTAACTTTCCATACTTCTCCACGGACACAACTGTAGTCTTTGTCGATAATGATCCGTCATCACCATATACATACCACTTGGCCAAATAATGGAGTTTTTTTCTTCGAGGGTCTGATTTGATAGGTGCGTTCTTTTCTATTAGTTTCGGCTCTAGACTATGGGGTAATCGGGTAAACAGTTCAGGCTCATTCAAGACTCTTTTCCAAAGCTTTTTCCCCCACAACTTTATGCCGATTTCGTTCCTTAACCTAATAGCTTTCTTTAAACCTTTCTTCTCTCCAATACGGATATAACCAACCGATCTATGAAGAATTTTATCTTCGGGTGTATGGATGTGAATCTTAAATGCAGTCTCAGCTTTTGAGATAAACCTAAGACCAGTGTTTGTCTCGAAATTGGATTTCATGTTCTAAGCTAATTATCCGTATAATTAATTGATATTTAATCTTCGTATTTACTGAGTTTGGTCTCCAAACTAGTGATCAATTCCGGTAGTTTAGATACATACTCTTTAAGCATAGTTATTTGATGTTTAGCTAGGCTTCGCGCTTGTTCAAGCTCCCTAGTTGTCACTAACTTTGAAGCATCTCCTCCAATATTTTTCCAAAGTCCTGCATCAAGTCTCTGGTTTTTATACTGTAGATCACCACCTTGAGTGCGAAAGCCGGTATCGGTTTCTTTGATTGCGATACGCTCTTTGATTTCCCCAGCTCCAACGGTGTAAATTTTAAAGGGAGCTTCGACCTCGGGTTTTCTTCTCGAAGACATGGGAATTCCTGCAATCTTACGACAGGTCTTGCAAATAGGTTTTCCGCTTAGTTTTGCATTTTCTATACTTTTGTGGGGGTCATTACTAAACCAAAGGTGTTTACCACATAGTGAGACCCATTGGCTTTCTTTGTTCTTACTCACATCGTGGTTAATATCAATAATACAAGGCATGTATATTCCTCAAACCTATCATGGCATTACTCAATATCAGAAAGTGTGAAGGGACTTCTTTGAAGTATCGCGTTTAAGGGGTAATTCAATCATCAAATTTACTCGGATAATTTAGCACATCACACACGTGCTGTCGATTAATTTCTATCCAATCACGATTTACTGCACCCCAATCTATTATCTTAAACTCACCACCTTTAGTGTGTTCAATTTTAATCTCCAATTCATGAATAGCTTTGATAGTATCCTGTGCGGTTCTACGAGGCATATTCGTTGCTTCCACTATTGCTGGGACAGTGTTAAAACCTCTATCAATTAGATATGCAACTAACAAACGTCTCAGAAATGAGGTTTGAGTTTTACTCGGCTTATTATCGTTCATGCTATCCTTCTTCGTTAAACAAGTTTTTTTTGAACAGTATTCATCATCTTCGGTAGGAAGTAATTCCCATTACACTGTAATATCTTACGTCATGACCTAGTTAACAAATGGTTTTCATTTAACCTAGCCTAGGCTTAGTAAACCATCTATACAACTAGACCACGACACAAGTGACAACGTCACGCAAAACTCAACCAAATTACTTTATGTTCCCGAACATATGCTTTAAGCAATGTGAAGTTCCAATATGCTGGTACAGTCTGTGTGAACGTAGTTTGTTTAATAGATTCGGACTCTTTAAATGCTTTATGCACTCTTCGACTTCTCCCCGAGTAAAGAAACTACTTGGCATATTAAAATTAGTCGGGTGTACTGCCAAGCACCTCTCATTATTTGAGTCGGTATAAGTCATTTCAAACTCTAATTCCGGGTATATTTTCTGTAGCATGTTGATCTCATATACATAGCCCATATACTCATGATCAATGAACCTTTCGTGAATGTTTACGTTAGAAAGAGGGGAGGTATTTCTAAAAACTTCCTGGTTGTGGTGATAGAGGAACCGCGCAGTTATGGTCCTATGTTTTCCCTCTTCAATGAAGTAAGCATCCTCAACTTTTGTAAAAGAAATACCTGGTTTTACATGATGATCTAAATAGTAATTTGGATTTTCTTTGAGTTCCATTAGGGCTCGCTCAATACGTTTTAAGTGACGCCCACCTAAACAGTCCCCCCACTTCATCGCATCATAGCCTTGGCTATGACCAACAACGCGCTCTAAAGGAATACTGCCAAATCTCTTCTCAATATGTGGAAATAGATAAATTCCTCTACCCGTCAGATAATCGTCGAGAGGGAGTAATTCCGTATTGGTGAAATAAGCCGGATTTAGTCCATTTAGCTCCAGTATATTTGTTTTGATTGCCATACTCAGTTCCTCGTTAGTTTTTAAAGGTTTTAGCCACCGATTCGCTGGTGGGCTAATGAGCATATCAAGCAAAATGTCATCTCTACTACCTGAAGTCCCGCTTTTTGGAAGTCCACCTATCGTATTGATAGAGTCGATTTATTCACATACAACCCCATCACCATCTCTATCGTTCATATAAGAGTATGCAGGATGTGATCTTCTTACTGGTGCAATACCATTGCTGATAGCTTCCTTGCATGTAATCCTACCGTTATTATCTTCGTCATACATAAGTAACGGTGCGGACTTTGAAACGTTTCTCGTGGTTTTTATACTTTCCTCAGCAGGTTCATATACGATCATATCAGTGCTTGTGCAGTTTCTTAGTACCGAATCTAACGTTTCCACTTCTCTGCGGTCTACACTTAGAGCGTATTTCAACTTTACCTCGACCACTCTATTAGCAAACCAGCATCTGTTTTTTTGGGGTAACCACTCTCCAGCGTCCTTTCCACACTTACCGTTGTCACCACAACGGTTTACAGTAGGTGAAGCTAATGTAAGATTCAGGAGATCACTGGCAAATTGAATGCGCATTTCACTGGATTGTGAGCACATTCCGCTATCATGTGCTTCACTTGTTGACACTATATGCTCAATGTCTGTGTATCGGTCAGATTCAAAGTAACTGCCAGTGTAAGGGCCATATATCAATCCCCCCATACTACTTACTATGTGATCTTCTACTCGTTGAGAATAGTTGTATTGTTGAGATTTATCGTATGGAGAACATCTATTCTCAGGTTTGACTATTAAACCCCGCCATATCTCTGTTGAATAAGCATCAAAAGAAACCAATAAGATGCTTGTAAGAACAGCTTTAGAAATTGTTTTCATAAACTTCCATTGATTATTATGGTACAGCAATATACTTGAATGCACTAAGCCCAAGCCTTTTGGCATTCGCTCTTGCTGCGGCCTTATTCTTGAATGGATAGATCCCATAACTAGCCAATGTATCTAGTGCCACATCTACCGAATCAATTAACCAAATATCACGAACACACGGAGGACTTCCAGATACTTTAACGTGAAATAAATCTCCATTTTCATCTAATGAAGAAATAGTTTTGGAATCCACATAATTTAGATCAATGTGAACTATCTCACCGTCACTTTTGTAAAACCTGGGATAATTATGAACTGTAACTAGAAGATATCTCATACTATATATTTGCCTTTTGTAGTTAATTTGTCATCGTTTAATGATTTACAGGCGGTATTGCCTCATAGCTAATGTGGTATATTTTTGCATTCTATTAATAGGTGTTCGCATGCACATAACTGTATCTAGTTCTGATAAAAATTTGGACTCTGAACATCACACTTTTGAACAACCTTCCTTGCTGCTTAAAAATCGTATTAAAAGCCCAGAAGCCCAATCCAAATTAAAAATTCTCCGTCTTTCTGATTCAGTACTCAATTGCCACTGTGTATCACCACCAGCCACAATGTATCTACGTAAAAGGGGGGATTACATATTCATGGTGAATCATTATGAGCATGGCCAACATCTGCAAAATTGTCCCTTGTACTCAGACATAAAAGGTTGCAGAGAAGCGGTAAATAGAGATATTTCGCCTGAGTCCGAAGAATCAGATTTTAATACCTTTATTTATCACAGAGCGCTCCCTTCTACTGGAACTGATTCAACTAATCCAAAGTCAACTTCAACACGAACGCCCAGTGTACGGCATGGAGAGAGTAAGTTAGAAAGGCTGTATTATCATTTATTAACCGACACACTATCAAATTGGCATTTCTCCGGAAAATCTATGTCGGCTGAACAGCACTTATTCAAACTTAAGAGGTCTGCCAATAAAATCCTCTTTGGAAGTAGTACTCTTGATAAATACATATTTATCGGACCAACAGGTTTGAGATACGCTTTTTCAAAACTCTATCGTAAAACCGGGGCTGGGTGGAAAGGCCCTGGACGCCCACAAGCATTTTGCATGTTCATCACCAATACTATTGAGTTAAAAGAACATTCTTTAGTAATTGATGACACGTGTCTGTCGTTTACCCGTTTGGTGAGCCCTTTAGCCAAATCGGCACTTAAAGAAGTGGAAGGACCTTATTTCGTCTTAGCAACCTTATGCCAAATGCACTCAGAAAGAATTAAGCTACACACCGTTTACATCCAACCAATCGTTTCATTGACAAATCAGGTACCTATTACTTCATCATTTGAACGCAAGGTTTTTACCGCACTAATATCTAAAATCGATAATGGCTCAAAACGTTACAGTATTCAGAAAATACTAACCACTCAGATGCAAAGAAACACTTCGGACTACTCCACGCCGAGCTTTATCTTGCAACTGAAGAATAATCATGGAAAAGTGATTTACCGGAGTATGGTTCAAATTGACGATTCGATTTATAACTTAGATAGATTTAGTCGCTCACCCATTTCTCTATGGCGTGTTAACCACTCAATGACAATATCCCCTGATGAGCCAATAGATATTGCCACAGAAAAGATTCTTTAAACTATACGAGTTTTGACGTTACTCGAGCTCATCCGGTCAGACAGAGATCGACGTTTAGGGAAAACAACTATCAAGAACAAAATCGGCACCGTTAAGCAAATTAGAGTACCGAACAAACGATACACATAAGTAGAAACCTCAACGTTCTCACCTTCTTTTCCTTGCACCTGAAGTTTGAATATTTTTTCCCCTAACGTCCTCTTCAAAAGTATGTATTGGCCCATCATCGTAAAGAAAAAGAACACATAGAAATAACCTATGCTTTGGATAGTCAACGCATTTAGTTCAAAGACGTAAAACTCTAAAATACCGAATAATAAGCTAATCAAACAATAGTCGGTTACAAATGCCAAAAATCTCTTTATCACGTACCAACTCCGTTTAATAAAATATGTTCTTTAACCCTATTGATACAATCAATGTAAACATCTTTGTCAGTCATATCATCGACTTCACCCTTCTTCTTGATGAGTGCTTTCATATCTGGGAACGACAAAACCTGTCCTAATGCAATATTCAATTCATCATAAGGTACTGAGTCACCTAATGCCTCTTTTACTTTTCTTCTGACATGAACATCTTCGGCATCACTTGCTAATGACCATACTAAGCCAGGAGGTAACACCGATACGATAGGTTGAATAATTGGCGCTTGTATTTTCTTCAGCTTACCTATGTACAAGATTCCGCGCCCCATGCCATTTAAAATTCCAGCTTTACCGACATACGATTCTATAGATTCAAACTCATCATCTGTTAGCTTAAACTGTTCCTTAATCACCCGTTCTGTACCTACACCTGGGATGTTGCAAATGAAGGTATTAGTAGCCAAGTCGCGAATAGATGGAGGGAAAGCTTCGTACATCTGTGTCAATAAAGTGATGATCTCACGATACTTACGCGCTGTTTTTACTTCTTTATCAAAGTTTTCATCTAACTCAGGACATTGAGCCTGTTCGTATTCGTCTTGGAAGTAATACTTGGGTAAAGGCTTTTTCGCTCGAGCAATTCGAAGTGCACGCTTATAAAACACAGGATCTGCATCATTTTTTACATCATCTTCATGTACCCAGAAATGCCTTTGAGCTAGACCTTTTGCAAGAATAAACCATGCATTTTTCATCGCTGCTGGGGCGGAATCTACAACTGGTTTAGCGTTTACAAACAGCATTGAAAGGTCAGAGTAATCTACCATCGGATATGAGCCTAAAATTGCGCTATATCGATCTGTCATCAGCTGCACTGAAGCACCAATTAGGTCCAGTAGTTTTTCTCCTCCAACTTTGAAAGAACCCATAGCGCTTTGCTGTTCAGCCGACTTTACCTCTTTGGGTAAGTCAGAGATCAGCGGCCAAATATACCTATGAGCTATTTTTGACAATCTTAGGAAATATTGTCGTTGAGCGTTAGATATACCTTCTTCATTCGATGCTTTGTATAGGGCATTACGGGCGTTTAGGTAGCTGTACGACGACTCGCTCTTTAAATGTTTTTGTACAAGATGGTGAGCAAGCTCTTTCTGTATTTTATCGACGCCGGGTTGCGAAGGGTCAATTTTCCTAGGCTGTGAAATAGCCTTTGCTACCATACTGTCAATTATTGCTGAAACACAGTTATCAAGTTGTACGTGGATTGGCTGTTTCGAGCCACCATTGACTATCTTAGTAACAAAAGCAGTCGCAGTGTTGTTCTCCGGCTTAGCCAATTTATTGTAACCATATTGTGGCTCAAGCATGTTGTAAGCGCTTGTCTTTTCATTGGCAAGACTGATTGCCCCTACTTTAGCTCTATCCTCTTTCTTCAGGTTTGCCCTAACAGTTTCGGCAGTGAATAATATTGACTCACCATAGTCGACCCCCGCAATAAGAGGCAACGATGTCGTTCCAGCTAAGAAATGCATTGCCCTGGTTAATACACCAGCTTGAACTGACTTACCAGAACCCATAGATCCACTAACTAAATTCAAGTGATGTGACTGTGTTGAATCAAAGTCAATAGGCCATGGCTTGCCATCAGGTGTGATATAGAGTAATACGCCGGAGTCCCACGGCGAGGCAGGACGTATGATTGGAGCGGACGAGAAGGCTGTTTCAATACTGTCATTACTCGCTCTCCCAACAGGCCTTGAGCTATAGCCAGGTAAAGAGGATAAAAGGCCCTCTATAGGAAATGAGCACATACGTTGCCTTTCCCCTCCCCAACCTCTAAGTGCACTTTGTACGGCTTTGAAACGTGTATTAGTTTCCGTTTCGTTATCACCCCAAACAGTCACCGACATATAACACTCTACTGCACACCCTCCTTCTTGAATGAACTTTGTTGTCTTATTACAGGCTTTCAGAATTTCACTTGATATTGGGTTAGTTTTAGCAACGAATGTGGTGAGACTCGATTTAGTCATTTTAGAGGTTTGTATACTTTGGGAGCCAGAAACCAGAGTGTACGATATACGCATAGGAACATCTCTGTTAACTCGGTTTATAAAACTCCTCATTAACATAGGCTCATCCCCGACTAAGTAACGCTCAAGCGTGGTATAGCAGTGACCATTGAAAAACTTAAAGTCAGGTCTTTTAGCATCCTCAAAAGGCTGTTCTACTATCTGCGAATGTATGGAGCTATGCCCAATCTCATCAGTATCAACCTTGTAGGTATGATTGCTCATTATTTTAGGAGATGATTCTTGTCGTGTGGATGGTTTCCAACGGTCCTGGTTTTCAAAGTCTCGGTATAGAAGATCTCTGATTTCCTTTAATGCACGATGAGACTCTAGTTTTTCGAATAGAACGTACTCAGAAAAAATATTAGTCATTTCTGTAACAAAAGAACGATGCTGGTCGTAAATCTGCATCGTTTCTACCCAGTGATTCTGGGTCTTAGAGCTACTGCTTAAACTGTGACCATATTCATCTGCCAATTTTTTTCTATTTTCATTACCCTCTTTGATGTTTGGTCTATCAAGAGTTTGGGGTGTCGTAGTCAATACAATATAGGTCATCTCTGGCTTAATTAGCTGAGAAATGAGGCTCTTTTCAGTCTTGTTTAACTTCTCATTTTGGTAGCCCATCGTTTTTGATACAGAGTCCACTGTATTAAGACACTTGTTCACAAAGCTCTCAGAACGACTTGAATCAATATCGATAACAAAATCTATTCTGTTTCCACTGTCTGTAAAATTTTGTCGAGCTCTACTTGCCATAAAGTCAAGTATGGCAAGCTCCTGCTTATTTGAGTAGAACCTGTAAGCCCCGTTCAACTTTAGTAGGGTAACCATTGAACCATCGTGAGTTAGCAGTGAGTGAGGGTCAATGCTTGATGTTGTTTCTAATTGACAAATCTCATAGGGTTTATAGGAGATTAGATTCGCTAAAAATGAAAGAGCTCCCATTAGATAGTTAACCTCTTTACTTTCTTCGCAATAACTGGTTGAGTATCCACTCTTCTTGTAGATAGGGCTGTGATTAATTCACTCATTTGAGCTTTCTTATCCGCATCATCTAGCTGTTCAATTTGATCTAGTTTAATGACATCCTGTACCCCAAACGAGTTATGAAACTGTGAGTTAAGCTTTCCGAACACATTCAAATCTTGAAGCTTTTTGTATGTCTCGGGCATTTGACCATCTGAGAAAATTTCTAGCGGTTCAATTTCCATTTTCTACACTCCGATATCTGGCATTGCGCCAAATTTTTCTGCAATAATATTGGCTTTTTTTACATCTTGGCTACTTAACCAAACCCTTGCCGCACCGACACCAAACCCACCGCCGACGAAACCTGCTTTCATAAACGCTTCCGCAAGTTTGGAGCAAATAATCCTGTCATATGCTCTGAGGTACACTCCCAGGCCAGTAGCTTGTTTTTGACTTCCTAAGTGGACTTTATCGGCTAAGGCACACCAAATATTTTCACTGACCACACCTTTAGAGTAACTATATCTATTTTTTGATAGGTCTATTTCAGGCCTTACATCCAACTTACCAGCATTAGTTTTCAGGCCTCCCAAAATTTCAACCTCACAGTAACGTAAAATATCAATAACCTCTGGAAGAGCAGCCCATATTCTCGTTGTAGATTTCACACCTTCGATTCCAAAGGTAAAACTTTGAGCTCGCTTTGGGTCGATAGACTTTACTTTGATATTTAGAATTGCAGCAGTATTTTTATGGAGGTTCTTTAAACCTATTATGACTTTTTCTGTATCAGGGAGTAGTACTTTGTTTTTATATCCAGCAACAATTGGCCCATCGCTACTAAACGTAAATTCTTCCCAATTGTTATCCAAAGGAAAGTTTTGATTCATTAAGTATTCGAAATGCGCAACCCTTGGTAAGGTATAATGATAGATCTTTCCGTTTGCAGACTTTACAGTACCTTGGAATGACTGATACGCATCATTTAATGCCGCTTTAGCTGAAGCGTCTGCGAGTTCACTTATATTTAGTAGTTCAGAAGGTAGGAACCCTTGTGATTCCAGGTATTGTGGGATTTCACCACCAAGGCGATATCGAAGGTAGTCCGGATTAAGTTCGAATTTACCCTGTAGATCTGCAGCAATTGACTGAACTAGCTTTGCTAAATGTTGAATACCTTCAATATCTTTTTTAACATTCAACTCCCTCATTATCTGTTGTAAAGACAACCTTAAATATTGCGACGAACGTAGGTTAGGTACTTTGTAGAGGGCTTCTTTTTGAAATATAGAGTGTTGAATGTTAGTTACCCAAATTGTAGACATCTCCAAATCAGAATAGGAACTAAACTCCTTCACCTTGCCATCGACACAAGAGAATCCACTCCTAGGTTTTTTTTCATCGTTGAATATCGCTACGCCATATGTGTTCATTAATATCCTATCCTTCTAAACTAGAGATATGGTTGTTCACTATTTCTGGCCAATTGTTTGGGTCATAGAAATCTGAAAAGAAGTCTTGGTTCCTACTCCACTCCTCTATCTCTCGAGAAAAGGGATCTGGAGTAAACAGCAACCTTAAATGAGGGTACTTTAACTGACGTTCGGAATACTCTTTGTCATCCATAGCACGAAAGTCTTCAGCTAGTGCCCTAATGTTGGTTATTTTGTACACTTGACTTACTTGCTGCGCCGTAGCAGAAAGGAGCTCGATCCAGAGCCCTGTATCGCGTGCAATACGCAGAAGCGTAGTACCGCATTTTTCTGGACCTTGGATTTTTGCTAAGTAATTTGCAACCCAAGATATTCGAACGTAAGCATTGAGCTCCTCCTGGGTCAAAGAGGGACAAAAAACTAAAGTGGCAAGTTTATTATCTGCAACAAAACCCAGATGTTCACACATATGACATAGAGGGCATTTACACTCAAAGTTAATGATTTCGTTATGTTTGTGATTCCCATCCTTGTGATGAACATGTTGATACTTTTCTGAACGAAAATGGCAATCAGTACATCGATAGTCAACATCTGATAAAAACTCCACCCTTTTTAGTTGAAAGTCTTTATCATCAGATGGTTCTGGTGGTTCTGATAAACGCCATTGATGGCTTCTACTAACACCTATGAACATTACTCACCTATATATGTCATTTGTGGATATTTTACAATACCCCAATTATCATAATAATTGGGATGATTAACAAGGAATAATTTGGAGAGGCGTTAAGTAAGCGCTTATACCAAGATCGAACTGAGTACTTTTCCGATTGATATCTTTATAACGTGGGCAGGTGAACAGTAGAGGATGGCGAGCGATTATGAGTAAAGATGTGGCTTCTTTCTTTTTCTGTTGCTTATAAATACTGATGTTTCGGGTTATCGATTTATGCTACGCCATAGCTGTTTAATAGTGGCATTTGTATGATGCTTGCGGTTAGTAAACCATTTCCGATACAAAACGCCATCGGTCGCACCGATATTACCTTGATTACCTGCTAACCAAGCTCTGTGCAACTCACTTCTAGCAACCAGCCGCCTAAAACTTCTTGGCAAGAAAAGCTGCTCATACCCAACAAAATAGGCTCGCTCGCATATCAGTTTATATACACTTGTCATACAGTTTT
Organism: Vibrio sp. 779(2023); assembly: GCF_033344285.1. Taxonomy (NCBI): domain Bacteria; kingdom Pseudomonadati; phylum Pseudomonadota; class Gammaproteobacteria; order Vibrionales; family Vibrionaceae; genus Vibrio; species Vibrio sp. 779(2023). The sequence continues at coordinate 3,608 of NZ_JAWPOM010000008.1, read as the reverse complement.
CCTTATCCAGTTAATGTTTCTTTTTAGGTTTCAGCAGCGTCTTAACTAGCTTATCTATCTTACGCTTCTGCTTGTACATGGGCGGTTGTATAGGGCAACATCTAAGAGATCACTTAGCTCTCCAACAGCATCACCAGTTTTAGTCGGGTTTACTGACCTTTAAGCACCACCCCCAGTTCTTCTAGTGGCCATACGAGTGTCTAGTTCTTATGTTGAACATGGCTCCCTCTTTGTTATCAAGTTGTTCTGATGGCATTAATCCATTTGAATCGCCTATTTTGACAGTTGTCATAAGCATGTAGGTGTAATTCAATACCTTTTACACAATCTAGTTGTTTACAATGTCATTTTTTGCCGTTTTTTCCGTAGATAAAACCATACACTACAGTAATAAAAGCGAAAATGAAGAACCACATTAAATTTTCATTCTCGATTAGAGTTTCTAGAGAAAAATCTAGGACAAATCGGACTAAGAAATAGGCACTAGCAAGGGCTGAAACGTTAGTAATAAAGTCCGCGAACTTCCGGTGGTTAGGTTTTGGTTCTGGCATGTTTTTTCCAATGTTGATTACAGCCCATGTCTAGGGCTGTATTTGTACTGTTTCTCTGCTCGCTTTCTTAAGCAAACAGCCTCAAAAAAGTCACTTGTGCTACTAAGGTACTTTTGCTTATTACCCACTCCGATGTAGGCGACAAAGTAGCCATTGATCTGTTTCACTCCAGTCACACCAGTTTTGTTGCGGCGACTTCTAGCTAAATTTCTCTGAGCAACGCAGTTGTCCCCCTACGTAAATTGCTCCATTTATCATTTAGAGAATCACCATCTTTATGATCGATGATGAAATCAGGAAAATGACCAGTCATTATTGACCAAGCGATTTGACCAGATGTGTACTCTTTACCGTCAATGACAATTCTGCGCCACACGTTGCCTTTCTTCCGCTTGACGCATCCCGCAACTAGATTAGCTCGGCGGCCTCTGCCCAACTTTTTCCACTGGATGATGCCACTATCAGGGTCATAGGTGAGTTGGTTTCTAATCTAAGTTACTAATTCCAATACTATCTTCCAACGTTAAATTCGCTCTAAAACTGGCAACTGAAATGAGCCAGTTGCGCTTTGTAACCAAGCACGATGTATCTGAGTGCGAGCAAGTAGCTTCCTAACCAATTTGGGGACTTCTTTTTTGGCTTTATCGGCTTGGTTATATGACCAGATCTGCAATGGCTCGTAACTATCTCTATCCAGCAGGAACTACTCTTTATATCCAACTTTATTGGGATTTCTATTACCAAATCTCTTTCTAGCCAACCACATCCCTAAGAACTGGAGTACGACAATCAAGATCATCACTGAAAAAGCCATTTCACGATTAATAACGCCAACGAAAAGTAACACTAGACTTAATACAAAACCGATGACAATTGCTTGTAAATGGTGCTTATGTAAAGAGGTTCCTTTAGGTTGCCAATATCTAGCTAATATATTGTCTAACATAAGGTGTTACCTACATCTTGATGAGAGCGTTAAAGAATAGTTCTCCATCAGTGAAAGCATCTTGCAACGTCAAACCGTATGCTCTGTGCATCCATGCGGATTTCAGGACTGATAGCCTACACTTAACTTGAAATTCTGCTTCTTCTTTATCTAAATTTGGATACCCAGCAACCCCCAATAATAGGTCATGTATGCGCTGATTAGATTGGCTCAACTTGATTATAATTGAAGGAGTAGTGATATAGTTTAGTTTCTCTTTAGATACCTCAGTTAGCTCCAACTCTGTAGCAATCACATCAAACCATAAGGTAACTTGTTGTACGCAGATGGAGCTATCGGCATTTGTATATTCACTCAGGCTATCACTAATTTCTTTAGCTAATACTATTTTCATTTCTTGTTAGTCCTTGGTCGTTGTCTTAACTTTTTCTTTAAGGTCTGCGTTCTTATTTTTGAAGCATTTTTACGGTTCTAAAAGGTAAATCTAAGGTTTTTATGAGCTAATATGTTCCCTATCCTAATTAACCTACTTTTTTAGCTAAAGACTTTGCCAGTCCCTCGTTAACAAATGATTTCCAATTTTCTTTAGTTAGTTCTGCCTCGACAACTTCTTCTTCGACTAGCGAAATGATGATTTCTCGATTAATTAGGTTTGTAGCCATGTCTAAATCATGTAAACGAAGGAACGATGTTACACCCCACAGCTTATCTGAATGAAGTTCCAAGCTATCAGGTAGACCCATAAGAGCAGCGAAAGCAAAATCACCTTGTCTTAATCCCCTGCAATGCAAAACCATCATATCTTCAAATCCAAGATAGATTGCTTCTAATGGTTTATCCTCATCATCGTTTGGCTTTAGATGAACTAACCATTTATCCTGATGGACATCAACTAAGTGATTCATCCCTTCATAGTTTTGTAAACCTCGAAGGTTATTGGACATGAGCACACCGTAAACCAACTTTAGTTTTAAATGATCATCATTTAATGGTGTGTCAGGGTTTAGCACACCCTCCTCTCCACGATCTAGAATAGGTAACTCAGCAGCATCTACCAAAACAGCTAAATCTTTTTCGGTATGGGGCATCTGCCATACTGCATATTGCATTTCATTCTTTGACAAAGTTTGCACTCCAAGTTGTTATTACTACTTCTATCAAAGGCACTCAAATCAACCTGTTAAATGCCTTTTGCACAAGTTCGATTTTTCCAATACTCTCAAGTTACTTAGTGAGTGGGATAGAATTTGAATCCATAAAAGAATCAACCTGTTTAACCAAGTCTACTGCTGTCGGCTCTGTCTCTAACGTTGACCGAAGTTTGTTGATTGTTGAAACGCACTCCTGATTAACTTTGAGAGTAATTTCACCTAGGTTGTTAATGTTGGAGTCACAAGCCAATTCCAACTTTGCATCAAGTAAACTTAGCGCAATAGAATGACCTAATTCGATTACCATTTCTTCTTGAGTCGTTGCTTGAGCTTGCAAGGAAAGAGCAGCTAAGATCGTAGCTACTAACTGTATTTTCATATTTTCGATTTTCCCATTACTTCAGCGACAAAAAATCGCCTGTGTATTCATAGTTGACAAGCGCATGTAAATCTCGCCTATGAGAAGGCGTTGCTTCTTCTTTAGCTTGCTCATAAAACCACTTTCCCGCACCATAAAGATCATTGTTGATGTCTAGCCACGATACATCATATTAATTACCATCTTTTTTGTTGATGGAATCAACACGCTCGTTCCAAGTTCAACCATCTACATGCTTCACCAAAGAACGCATGTTTTCCTTAGATTTTTCAGTTAATTCAAAAGCGAATGGGTTAGAGGTGTTTGATAGTTTATCTAATTCAAGGTCATCTCTAGTTTCAGTCTTACTCCTGTTTTAGTCTCCTATTTTTAAAAGTTCAGCGTTCACATACTGCCATGTTGTTGAGTTAAACCAGTTAATCGGATCTATTTCCCTGTCTGGAACCAACCAATGAAAACCATCTTTTAATGCTTCTTTGTCTAGGCAATACTTATTATTATCTAAGAACCTATCCCAAAAGGAATTGTCAGATAATACATAATGATAATTTATGAGGGCAACGTATGGCAGGTAATAAGTG
>NZ_JAWPOM010000088.1:0-1478 GCF_033344285.1 Vibrio sp. 779(2023) | reverse complement strand
GCTCGGTTTGCTCGGTTTGCTCGGTGTTTGAGGCTTGTTTTGCGGTCTGCCATGCTCACCTTGTGGCTTCGCGTGTTCACCTTGAGGTTTCGCTTTGTAATGCTCTTTCGCAGGGCGTGAGTTCTCATCATCACGTTGACGGCGCTTTTGCTGGCCTTTTTTAGAGTTAGGTGCATGACGGAACTCGTCAGCGTTATTACCACGGAAGGTGCGCGTTTTTTGATTGCGACGAGCAGTCGAACCTTGGTTCTCTTCACGGCTATCAAACAGTTTCGCATCAGTCGCTTTACGAATATTACGACCTCGAGAATCTGTCTTTGACGCTTCCTCGGTACCAACTGAGCCATCGCACATTGCTAAAATTTCTGCGACTTCGTCATCGGTTAGGTAACGCCATTTACCATTTGGAATACCATCTAGAGAGATGTTCATGATGCGTACGCGGCGAAGTTTAAATACTTCGTAGCCGAGTGCTTCACACATACGGCGGATCTGACGGTTTAGGCCTTGCGTCAAAACAATACGGAAAGAGAACTTGGTTTCTTTCGTAACTTTACAAGGGAGTGTTACGGTATCGAGGATTCGAACACCACTCGACATCTGTTTTAGGAATTCGTCCGTAATCGGCTTGTCGACACGCACCACGTATTCTTTTTCGTGGTTGTTACCAGCGCGCAGAATCTTGTTCACAATGTCGCCATCGTTAGTCAAGAAGATCAAACCATCCGAAGGTTTATCGAGTCGACCAATTGGGAAAATACGCTTTTTGTGACCGATGAAATCGACGATATTGCCGGGGATATCACGCTCAGTCGTACAGGTGATGCCTGTTGGCTTGTTGAGGGCGATATAAATCGGCTTTTCTTTTGAAGCGACAGGCTTGCCATCAACACAAACGTCGTCACCAGGTAGTACTTTGGTGCCCATTTCTGGCTGTTTGCCGTTAATGGTCACTCGACCTTCTTCGATCAGTTTATCGGCAGCGCGACGTGAGCAAAAGCCCGTTTCGCTGATGAATTTATTTAAGCGTTTCGCGTTGTCTTGTGACATATCGGTCTCCTAACGTTTCACAACGGCGGTGAATTTGATGACCCTTCCCGCGAGTGGGAAGGGGAAATAAGGTCGGGCATTCTAGCACCGAGGAGAAACTTAACCTAACCGTTTTTGATGACGTTCGCGGTTTTCTAGTTTCTTGTCTGCGCTTTTTCTTAGCAATACATAAACAGCACCACTGCCACCGTGAAAGCGTTGTGCACTGTGCACGCATTGCACTTCTTTTATTTGTTGTAACCAACTGCTGACGAAGCTTTTCATTAATGCTGGTGGATTCGAACGTTCGCCACGGCCGTGCACAATCACAACAGTACGAATATCCATTGAGATACATTGCTTTAAGAACTTCACTACTTCATCACGCGCTTCTTTCAGCGTTTTACGATGCAAGTCTAAACGGGCTTGGATAGGGTACTTCCCAAGGC
>NZ_JAWPOM010000087.1:0-1479 GCF_033344285.1 Vibrio sp. 779(2023) | reverse complement strand
CAGAGCTGAGCTTCTGCTCCCCTAAATCCGTAAACAAGCTCGACCTAGCAACACTAGAGTCTCTCGATAAGGCTCTTGATGCGTTGACTTCACATCAAGGTCTAAAAGGCTTAATGCTCACTTCAGATAAAGACGCGTTCATCGTTGGCGCAGACATCACTGAATTCTTGGGCCTCTTCGCTAAAACAGACGCCGAGCTCGATCAATGGCTACAATTTGCCAATAGCATCTTCAATAAACTAGAAGACTTACCCGTTCCGACAATCTCAGTACTTAAAGGTCACACACTTGGCGGCGGCTGCGAATGCGTACTGGCTACCGACATGCGTATCGGTGATAAAACCACCAGCATTGGCCTACCAGAAACCAAACTTGGCATCATGCCTGGCTTTGGCGGTTGTGTGCGTTTGCCGCGTGTTATCGGTGCAGATAGCGCGATGGAAATCATCACGCAAGGCAAAGCATGTCGTGCAGATGAAGCATTGAAGATTGGTTTATTGGATGCTGTGGTTGAAACTGATGCGTTGTATGAATCCGCATTGCAAACACTGACTTCAGCTATCAACGAAAAGATCGATTGGCAAGCACGTCGTAAACAAAAAACCTCGCCACTGACACTCAGCAAGCTAGAGTCGATGATGAGCTTCACGATGGCAAAAGGCCTAGTGGCACAAGTAGCCGGTCCACACTACCCTGCGCCAATGACAGCCGTTATCACGATTGAAGAAGGCGCACGCTTTGCGCGTAACGAAGCACTCGACATTGAACGCAAATACTTCGTTAAACTCGCGAAATCAGAAGAAGCCAAAGCTCTGGTTGGTCTGTTCCTCAACGACCAATACATCAAAGGCATCGCGAAAAAAGCGGCGAAATCAGCAAGCAAAGATACTGAGCGAGCAGCGGTATTAGGTGCAGGCATCATGGGTGGTGGCATCGCTTACCAATCTGCGCTGAAAGGCGTGCCAGTATTGATGAAAGACATCGCCCAACCATCTCTCGATTTAGGCATGACCGAAGCGTCTAAACTGCTGAACAAACGCCTTGCTCAAGGTCGTATCGACGGCTTCAAGATGGCGGGAATTTTGGCATCAATTACCCCAAGCCTACATTACGCAGGCATCGAAAACTCAGATGTGATTGTTGAAGCCGTTGTCGAAAATCCAAAAGTAAAAGCAGCGGTACTGAGCGAAGTCGAATCGCACGTTGGTGAAAACACCGTCATTACATCAAACACATCGACGATTCCAATCAACCTATTGGCACAATCACTTAAACGCCCAGAAAATTTCTGTGGTATGCACTTCTTTAACCCTGTGCATCGCATGCCTTTGGTTGAAATCATCCGTGGTGAGAAAACTTCTGATGAAACCATCAACCGCGTAGTGGCTTACGCAGCGAAAATGGGTAAATCCCCAATCGTCGTGAACGACTGTCCGGGATTCTTCGTCAACCGCGTATTATTCCCGTACTTTGGCGGTT
>NZ_JAWPOM010000086.1:1149-1486 GCF_033344285.1 Vibrio sp. 779(2023) | reverse complement strand
CGCTCTGTACCATCAAGGTAGATGATGTCATTTTTTTCCATCGAATCTAATGTGCTTTGCGATGAAATAGGCGTATTCGGTCTATGGTGGTCATCGCCAATACCGACAAACGCCAAAATCTGCTCTTGGTCAGTAAGTGCAACTGCGCCAACCTTGGTTTCTTCGTAAATGATACGAGCGATTTTTTCTGCATTCTCGGTGTTAAAACCGTTGCTCAAAATGCCTACGGAGCGATCGGCGATGGTAAGCGCACGGCGTGAAAAGGTAGCGGAGTACTTTTCAAAAATGGTTTTTCTATCTTGTAGGATGCTCATGAAAAGTGCGGCACCGAACGAGT
>NZ_JAWPOM010000086.1:0-1139 GCF_033344285.1 Vibrio sp. 779(2023) | reverse complement strand
GGCGCATTGCTGTTCAATCCAAGCGTGGATTGAACAGCAATGCGCCCTTGTTGCGTTTGATAAGGTAGACATGTAACAAGCCACCAATCACGCCTTCAGCAGTGGTTGAAATAGCACAGGCTAGGTCGGTAAAGCCACCAAGTGAATAACGATGGATCCCGCCGGTTAAGCCGACAGCAAAACCGACTACTGGCCCGCCGAACAACCCGCCCATGACAGCGCCAATGGCACGGGTGTTGGCGATAGCATCATTGATGTGTAGACCAAAGTACGTCCCGAGGATACAAAAGCCAGAAAAGAGCACGTAGCAAATTAAACGATGGCTAAGGCGAGACGAAATACTCAGTAGCGGTAAGATGATGGGTGTTTTACTCAGCATGTAAGCCAAGACTAAGTAAACACACATTTGCTGCAAGAGAGAGATAACCAGTTCCATAGCGAACCTAACCTGAAATTAATGTTGTTATTGTATACCTAAACAACCTCAAGGTTTTATCGGCCTTTAAAGTCATTTAGGTATAAAACAAAAAGAGCCTGCAAACGGCAGGCTCCTTGTCTTAACCAGTCAATATGAGGTTGGTTTATGCAGTTTCTGTTACTGCTTGTGGTTTTTCTTCATCCGCCAGTTCAGATTCGCCTTTACCTTTAGAGGTTTTGATAACGTAACCTGTAACGACTAGGGAGAAGATGACACCCGCGATAGTCGACACTTGCATTGGTAGGCCGAAACCTAGTGAGCTGTTGTTTAGGATGAAAGTCACACATACCGTGGTCATGAACATTGCAGGGATAGTTGTAATCCAGTGCAGTTTGTTGTGACGCAGTAGGTAAGCTGACGCAGTCCACAACATCATTACTGCTGTTGTTTGGTTTGCGAAGCCGAAGTAACGCCAGATGATGCCAAAGTCTACTTGAGTCAACACACCACCGATAACGAATAGCGGCACAGCCATTAGTAGACGGTTACGTAGTGTTTTCTGTTCCATGTTGAAGTATTCAGCAAGGATTAGACGGCTTGAGCGGAACGCTGTGTCACCTGAAGTGATTGGTAGGATAACCACACCTAGGAAAGCAATGATACCGCCGAATACACCTAGTAGACCAAATGACGCGCTGTATACCACGTTACCAGGACCACC
>NZ_JAWPOM010000085.1:0-1488 GCF_033344285.1 Vibrio sp. 779(2023) | reverse complement strand
AGAGCTAAACAAGCTTTCTGGTTCTGTAACTGTTGGTGAAACTCCAGTTCTACGTGTAACTAAGTAATTTTTACTTATCCGAACACGAAAAAACGCTGCCAATGGCAGCGTTTTTTATTATCTGAATTTTTTCTGGTCGATGCGCATCGCTGAAACACGTTCAACTGAGCAAGCCTAGTGCTGAGCTCGGCCTTTGCTTCGCTTGAGCGAGTAATGCAGTTGTCGCATCCTGCAGCACCTGAGAGCGCACCATTTCTGTCGACTCCCGAGCAAAGTCTGTATCTCGAATTCGCCCTTTTGATTCCGAAACACTCCGGTTAATGGTGTTTAAATTATCGATCGTGCCACTCACACGATTCTGAAATCCACCGATTTCACTGCGATGAGAATCAACATACTTTATCGCCGCATCCACCACACCAATGGCAAGCTGAGCGCCTCCTACTGTCGACATATCGAGATCATCAACGGTCACCAACTCACCGGAACCTATATCCATCTCATCGGCAAAATTGCCTTTCCATGTGATGCCTTCTGGCGCATTCAGTGTCGAGGTAAAAAACTGCAGTTGATGATCTTGCGTTACGGAAGCATCGACTACCGATTGCTGGGCATTAATGTAGGTTGCCACTTCTTCAAGGTTATCGCCTACTTTGAGTGTTAATGCTTTAGATTGTGTTTGGCCTTCATTGTCTTGATATTCAAACGCGAACTGTTGGTTATCTCTCGTTACCCGCCAGTCTTTGTCTAAACTGTCACCCAGATAATGTTGCCCGCCCATTTCAGGTATGTGCGTACGCATGTTTCTGAGCGTCAATGATATAGAGTTCGCATTGGCGCCAATATGAAAACTCTGAGAACCATAAGAGCCATTGAAGAGGTTTTTATCCGCGAATGTCGTCGTGATTGCCACACGATCCAATTCATCTTGTAGTGCAATCACTTCTTGTTGAAGACTTGTACGATCATTCTGTTCATGGCTGCCATTTGCGGCCTGAAGTCCGAGAGAGCGTAACCGCTGCAGAATATCACTGCTCTCATGCAACGCGCCTTCTGCGGTTTGAGCGACCGAATAGGCATCGTGAGCATTCCTTAAGGCGACATCAATCCCTCTCGTTTGAACATGGAGAGTATTCGATATTTGTAGGCCTGCAGCATCGTCGCTTGCTGAGTTAATCCGATATCCCGAAGACAGGTTTCTCTGTGACTCAACGTTTTGATCGGCTGCTTGGCTAAGATGTCGCTGCGTCATCATCGCGGCAACATTGGTATTTAAAGAGACCATCTAATCGATATGAATGCCTTGTCGAACATCCTGTTAGGACGCATCTAAATCGGTATAGCCGATAAGCAAAAAGCCAGGGATGAGCCTGGCTTTTGTATCTTGTCGTGTTAGGTAGATTAACCTAGAAGACTTAGCGCTGAGTTTGGCGCTTGTTTCGCTTGCGCAAGGATTGAGCTTGACGCTTGCGATAGAATTTGTGACTT
>NZ_JAWPOM010000084.1:0-1497 GCF_033344285.1 Vibrio sp. 779(2023) | reverse complement strand
CAGCATCAAACCTACCCACGGGTACACAAAACCACTCTTAAAGTTTATGACGTATTTGAAGCGGTTTTATCATCCTAAGATGAGCACAAGCATCTGGAACAAAAAAGCCCACGAAAGGGGCTTTTTGAACAATTCGGAGTTTGTTAGTCCAGGTTAAATGAGCGTAGCGTTTTAATCTGGACTGACGAACCGGCAACGAGCAAAGCGAGGCGACAGAACCATAGCAATCATGACGCTAAATTCTTCTTGCAATAGTCTGCCCAATAAAGATGAGCAAATTCCAATTTGTCGGAAAATGCAGAATGATCGACAGATAGCCAAGCTCGGTTCGTCACATCCCAAAACATTTGGTCAAACTGCGTAAAGCTTCTGAAGTTAGGCTGATGTACTTTTCTCCAAACAGAATGGGAAAGCATCCTCATCCCTGAGTTAATCCGCTTCACATTCGCAATATCTTCATCAGTCTTAGCCATAAGCACCTCATATACAAACCAAGGACTAATAGAATACTAAATGAAGTAAGTGCGAGGAATGATACGTTTGGTTTACTGGGGTAAAGGGGGCGTTAGCGCCCCTTTCCAGCTCACAGGGGAACCGTCAAGAACGAAGTGACTAGAGGGGACGCTGTGTATGCTGGCTTAGTATGAAGACAGACGATAGCACAAGCCTAAAAAAATAAACTATTGAAGAGGTTATAACCCACGTAGGTTAGGAGTGACAGTGCCACCATTTAGAGAGGGTGAAATGCCGCTTGCTCGATGCTCGGACGCTTCGCTTACTCGCACACTGCGCCGAGCGGAGGAGGTAAGCGAAGACAGAGGGGTTAGTGCCGAAATTGCTTATTTCGGCTGCGCCGACCCCTACCCATTTCGACTCTATTTTGAGTGATTTAGGTACTGTCTATGGTCGCTTTCTGAACTAAGGATTTCTCCCCTTATTTCGGACTGCCCTGCGCTGTGTGTAAAGCTTTCGCCCCCGTTCCAGTCACACAACACTAATCAGTTATTCCTTTTCCGCTTGTCCCCTCTAGCAGCTACAAGGGGCGGATTTATCGAGCTTGGTGCTTAGTTCTGATTAGTGCCTTTACCTCTCACCTTTGGAACATCCCTTGGTCGGTGAGTGATGCGCGTCGTTCTGTCCAAAACATCTTGATTCCAAACAGAGTGCAGAAATACTCTTGAAGTGCTTACTTGATATGGTCTATCATGGAAGGACTTCACGGCCGTTCAAACCTGTGAGTATTCCGAAATAAACCAGCTTCCTACGGCTGGTTTTTTCACATCTGGGGAAAGAGATTAATCCTAAAAGCATTTGATCTCAATGCTGATCTTTTAGATCTGACAACTCTCCAAACAAAAAAGCCTCCCGATTGGGAGGCTTTTTTGTTTCTATCGTGCGAAAAAAATATATTTCAAAACTTCAAAGCACCATCAACAACACCCTACATGCTCAATCATCGATTTTGGTTGTTTTTCCGTTGGACAGCCGTTGGATTCA
>NZ_JAWPOM010000083.1:0-1509 GCF_033344285.1 Vibrio sp. 779(2023) | reverse complement strand
GTCTATGTACTGGCGTTTGGATGCGGGCATGGCGGCAGCGATGGGATTCAGTTTGGTTGTCGGTATTGCCGCTGTTGAAGCCATAGAAAGTATGGGTATTCAAGGTGTGAAATTGAAGTGGCCCAACGATATTTATTATCAAGACAAAAAGCTCGCCGGTATTTTGGTTGAGATGTCTGGTCAAGCAGGAGGCGCAGCTCACTTAGTGATTGGAATGGGATTAAATATTGGCATGCCTGATGTGCAGCCCGGTATTGATCAACCTTGGACAACACTCAACCAAATTTCCAATGAAGTTAGTATCGATAGAACTCAATTGGCGATACGTCTTATCGATCATTGGAAAGCCGCGCTAGAAGAATATGAACTGACTGGACTGGGTGGTTTTGTTGAACGTTGGAATCGTTTGGACAACTTTATCGGCCGACCGGTTAAGCTTCTTATGGGACCGAGAGAAATACACGGAGTGGTACAAGGTATCGACCAACAGGGTGGGGTGGTGCTCAAAACTGAAAATGGTTTGGAAACCTACATTGGCGGAGAAATTTCGTTGAGAAAAGGGGACTGAGCCCCTTTACTTTCTTAGCGATACTTTGTCGACAAGGTGGTTAGCACCTTTGTGGAGGATCAAATGGGCTCTTTCTCTGGTTGGAAGAATGTTCAATTCCAGATTGAGTCCATTAATATTGCGCCAAATTTCTTTCGCTTTACTTTTCGCTTCATCGACCGACAGTTGCGTATAGTGGCTGAAGTAGGAGCCTGGTTTAGTAAAAGCTCCGCGGCGAAACTTCAAAAATCTCTCGACATACCACTGCTCTATCGTTTCACTTTCCGCATCAACATAAATTGAGAAATCAAGAAAATCAGATACAAATACTCGATGTGGATCATGTGGGTAGTCCATACCGCTTTGTAATACGTTTAAGCCTTCAATAATAAGCACGTCAGGTCGGTCGACTTTTTTTAGCTCATCAGTAATGTCGTATGTGATGTGTGAGTAAACGGGTACTTCAAGATTTGGCTTGCCCGCCTTTACATCAGAAACAAATTCTACCAAGCGTTTGATGTCGTAAGATTCGGGAAAACCCTTGCGATGCATGATACCGCGCTCTTCCAGAACCTTTTTGGGATACAGAAAGCCATCCGTTGTAACTAAGGCAACTTTGGGATGATTTTCCCAACGAGAAAGCAGTGCTTTAAGAATGCGTGCTGTTGTACTTTTTCCAACAGCCACACTACCTGCAATGCCAATAACAAATGGCGGAGCGTGTTCCTCGGTATTTAGAAACTGCTGAAGAACAGAGTTGCGACTTTGGCGAGCCTGTACATATAAATTGAGTAGACGAGACAAAGGAAGGTAGATCTCTACCGCTTCCTCCATAGTGAGGTTTTCATTTATGCCTTGAAGCGCCTTTAGATCGTCTTCAGAGAGTGTCATCGGAACAGAATTACGCAGTTCTGCCCACTCGGCACGGTCAAATGACAAAAATGGACTCATGGGTCTCTTTT
>NZ_JAWPOM010000082.1:0-1510 GCF_033344285.1 Vibrio sp. 779(2023) | reverse complement strand
ATCCCATAAACGAGGAGCAGGATGTGCGGTATCAAAATCGAATACACCAACCACGGTTTCACCATTTAGTGCAACATTGTATGGCATAAAATCCCCATGACAAATCACCTCTTGGGGGACTCGATCAGGTAACATCCAATGACACACTTCGCTTTGATGTGAAATGAGAAAATCTTCTGAAGCATCATGCATTCTACGCAACATTTTGGCCGCGGATAAAAGTGCAGTAACAGAAGCAATAGAACCTTGCAGTGGGTAGTTGAAGGTATCTCCTTCCACAAAGCTCAACCACTCTTTACCACCCTCAATCCCAATCACTTTGGGGCATTGCGTGAATCCATTGGAATGAAGGTGATTTAACAACTGGTGGACGGTCATCGTCCAAGAGTTTGCCGGACGACTAACGCGATCACCTGTACGATAAATGGCATTATCCCGACCACCTTGTAGCATTTCCATGACTTTTCCTTGTTCGATCAGATTTGGGGGGACGATTGAAACAAGCGTCATTTTATACCTTAAGTAACGAATCTTGTTTTAACTACCGACCAAAAAGCACCCAACTTTGTTAGCTCAATCGCAGGAAACCACTTTCACTTATTCGAAGATGCTGGACTTTTAAGCTTATAGACTTTGCATGACCCAATGAGTAAAAGCCTGAACTTGCGGTTTATCGCTTTCCCTTACCGTCATATGATGCGCGCTGGCGCTTGGCATTGACCATCCACCAATCGGAACCAAAAGTCCTTGTTGTAGCTCATCCTCCACTAAAAAGTCCCTTACAAGCAGTATGCCTAACTGATTCACCGCCGCTTGAATGGCTAGTAAGGAATGTTCAAACTCGGCGATAGGTTTACTCACTTTGCCTTTATAGCCCTGAAAACGCAGCCAAGCTTGCCACGATTCATGGTATCCGCCCGTGCACAGTTTTGGCGCTAGCGCGATATCGGTAAGATGAATGACCGAATTAAGATTTAAAAAACCAGGGCTCGCCACTACTATCCAGTTTTCTTGGGTAAGTTGAACAGCCTGCTCTGATTGCCAATCTCCATAACCGTTGATGATCTCCACATCCGCAATGGCGCTAGCATTCGGTACCGTGTTGGCGGTCGTTGAAATTTTTACCACGACATCAGGGTGCTGACGATGAAAATCGGCCAAGCGCGGCATTAACCATTGAGAACAAAAGCTGTGAGCGACATGAAGCGTCAGTTGAGTATTTTTCTGGCGAGCAAAAAGGTGTTGAGTTGCTACAGATAGCATCTGCAAAGTCTGGCCAACAACAGGTAAGTACGCTTAGGCAGCTTGCGTTAATAAAAGCTGCGCACCATTGCGCTCAAAAAGTATCGCGTCTAACTGAAGTTCCAACGATTTAACTTGCTGACTAACCGCCGCGCGAGTGACATTTAGCTCTTTTGCAGCTTTTGTAAAGCTTCGCAAACGGGCTGTTGCTTCAAAGGCTTTCAGGGCATTAAGTGGAGGGAGGTTTTCCATCATGCTCTCCTACTAA
>NZ_JAWPOM010000081.1:0-1524 GCF_033344285.1 Vibrio sp. 779(2023) | reverse complement strand
ATGGCTCGATAACAGCGCATTCACTGGTTATAACCGTGCGGTGGGCTGGCCGTGGGACATTCTGGGGGTTTGCTACAGCGCTCCGGCTTCTAGCATTACACTCAACAACAACTGTGTCCAAGCTTCTATCTATACACAAAAAGATGGCGGGACTCGAGTCTATGTGCCAGAGCATCAACCTATTCGTGTTAAAAGTTCGGTCGAGACCGTTTCTAAGACGATTCAAAAGAGCCGCCATTGCGATTTAGACCTGCTTGCTAACCCAGACAATCGCTACGAATTAAAAGGATGCTTAATCGAACGAGAAAAGCCGCTGCCTCTCAAATTTGCGGTTCAAGATCCTGAACGTTATACCAGTCAAAATATCAGTACGTTACTCAAGCAATTAGGTATTGAGCTCAAAGGCAAAATTAAGATTGGTTCAGCGCCACAGAAACAACGTAAATTGATGGCATTACATCAATCAAAGCCGCTATCCGATTTACTTGATGACATGCTCAAGCATTCTGACAATTTGATCGCAGACACATTAACGAAAACATTGGGTGCGAAATTTTTTGTTCAACCCGGAAGTTTTACCAATGGTACAGAAGCGATCAAACAGATCATTTTCGCCAACACTGGCATCGATATCCGTAACGCACGCTTGGAAGATGGATCGGGCCTTTCAAGAAACAACCGTATTTCTGCGACCAAAATGGCGGAAATCCTACGTTATATCTGGAAAAACGAAAAAACACTGAAGCTGATTGCCATCATGCCTAAATCAGGCGAATCGGGTACGCTGCAATACCGCCAAAGCATGCGGAATGCCCCAATCAAAGGTCAACTGATTGCCAAGAGTGGTTCATTATACGGAACCTACAACATGGCGGGTTATGGTTTAGATAAAAATGGCCAGCCGAATACTATTTTCGTCCAGTTTGTCTCAGACTACTTCCCAGAAAAAAGGGACGATAACAAACCTGTCATCGCCCCTATTACGCATTTTGAGCAGTTATTTTACCGTGACATCGTGAATTTTAGTCAGGCGATACCTAAGAAGTAATTCACCACAGTAAAGTAAATCCACATACCTGATATATCAACGATTGATGCAAGCACAGGGCTCACCAATACGGCTGGGTCTAGCTTGCAAGCACGGGCAATTATTGGCAACAAACCGCCAAGCGTTGTGGAAATTGAGACTTGAATAAACAAAGCAACGGCGATTGCAAGTGCGATGTCTGTCAGTTCAAAGCCCCCTGTAGATTGGCCGGCACTAAAAAGCATAATGCGTCCAACCATAACTATTGCGATCGCTAATGCGAGACACAGCGCTACGCGACTTTCTTTCCAAAGTACTGCTAACCACTGACGCTTTTTAAGCTCACCTGTGGCCAATGCACGAATGACCAATGTGGCCGCTTGAGTACCCGTATTACCACCAGCCGCCGCAATCACCGGCATGTACACTGCAAGTAAAACCAGTTGGCTCAATGTATCTTCATACTGAGCAATAATCAGCCCAGAAACGATCCCCAA
>NZ_JAWPOM010000080.1:0-1537 GCF_033344285.1 Vibrio sp. 779(2023) | reverse complement strand
GTAGAAACGAGATTTAAACGCGCCATCCACAAGCGCTTCATCCAAGCTCGCTTTCGTTGCAAAGTTGATGTAGTCAGAAATATTATCTAAATCGATACGGAACGTGCGCTCTAGTTCGAAATTGAGAAGACCGTTTTTAGGGTCAAAGTCCCACGAGATCAATCGTGGTGCGCCAATTTCATCAATGCCCTCGGTAATGCCATACAGATCTTCCATATTGAATTCTGCAATTTCGAGATCTTCAGGACGAGGAGTGAAGTGGGTTTTCTTCTTGTAGTTTAGGCTTGCGTCTTCATTGGTTTCTTCTTTGTTGGTGCAATCACCATGCGCGTCTTCTTGACAGCGATACGCCGCAAAGTCACCCGGAATCGTCAGCACTTGCGCGAAGTTAACGCCGTCGTCGTCTGCGACAAATTTCTCTTCACCGCAGTAGTTATTAGCATCTTTGCTTAGATGCGCGTCTGGGTAGTTTTTATCGTAACTGCGAACTTCCAGACCTTCTTTGGTAAAACAAAGCTCAACGTAACGAGGTGAACCTTGCAAGAATGGGAATTGGTTCAGAGCAAAGCGTGGCGCGGCACCAGTCGTCGGAACGTAAAACCAACGACCGTCTTTAAGATCTTTTACTGCGACTTCTTTTGCATCTCTTTCGACATAGTCATACGCCTGATCATCTGCGCCACAGCCAGCAAGCGCGGCCGTTATTGCTGACACCAGAGTCAATTTTTTAAACATTATTTGGATATCCTTAATTGTTGTTATTTTCCTAGAAGGAGTAAGTCACTGTCGCGATGTAAGATGCTTTCTCTTGGTCCAACAAATCGATGTTGCCCAAGGTGCCTCGCTCTGCATCTTGATAGAAACCCGTTGATGACGCCGCGAGTAGCAATGACCAGCTTTCATCAAACTCGTATGTGCCGTACAACGCCCCTTCATACTGCCAACTGCTTCTGCGCGTACCCTGATAACTGATGCTGTTACCACCTAACGCCGTGATCCCCACTGCGAACGATTCCCACGACTTTTCCGCAACAGCAAACAATGAGTAAGTCCACTCAGTCAGCGAGCGTCCCCCCATGGTTTTGTATTCGTGGAAATTTTTTCTCAGTCTTGGCGAAACCGAAAAATCGACGCTCCAAGCTGAAAAAGAGATCGGCACATCTAAACGAACCGCGGTGTGCAGTTCATCTTTACGAGATGTTTCTGAAGTTGGAATGGTGAGCTGACCCGCAACGCCGATTTTCCCTGTATCTCCAAAGCGATATAGGTTCGTGTATTGCAAGCCCAACACCGAATCTGTCGCGTAGGTTCCGACTTCATCTTCTAGGGCACGATAGCCACCCGTAGAAAAATAGGCTTTTGTGTCGCTCGAAAAGGAATAAACGAGATCGCCTCCCCACGAGAAATTGCGGACAGAACGGTAGTCGTCTTTATCGTAAATGTTTGTATCGTAAGATAGGTAAACGGCCCCACTAAACTTACAAACAATACAGGACGTGTCTCCTTCATTTTGTGTAGATTCAGGCGTGCTGGTGCT
>NZ_JAWPOM010000079.1:0-1551 GCF_033344285.1 Vibrio sp. 779(2023) | reverse complement strand
TGGAGAGTTGGATTGCCTCATTGAAGCGTGTTCGGCTGAACAAGTTCGATGGGCTAAGTTGAGTGCGAAAGAGCGCTCTAGCTGTTTGAAAAACTGGCATCAATTGTTGATGGAACACGCTGAAGATATAGCGACCATTATTACATTGGAACAGGGTAAGCCATTGTCTGAAAGCCGCGGGGAAGTGAGCTACGGGGCATCTTTTGTAGAGTGGTTTGCAGAAGAGGCTAAACGAGCTTATGGCGAAGTTATCCCAGCACCTGCTGTAGATAGACGTTTATCTACAATTAAACAGCCTGTAGGCGTGTGTGCTGCGATTACACCGTGGAATTTCCCTATTGCTATGATCACACGAAAAGCGGCACCTGCGTTAGCTGCTGGGTGTGGGATGATCATCAAACCGTCCGAGTTGACCCCTCTGACCGCACTAGCGGTTGTTGAACTTGCGTATCAGGCTGGTATCCCTAAGCCGCTTTTACCTGTTGTTATTTCTGAACAGGCTGCTGAGTTTGGTCAGGTGTTATCGATGGATCCTAGGATCAAGAAGATTTCATTTACGGGGTCGACTCGCGTCGGCAAAATTTTGATGAAGCAGGCTAGTGAAACTGTTAAAGCGGTATCGATGGAACTTGGAGGTAACGCTCCGTTTATTGTTTTTGAGGATGCTGATTTGGAATCAGCTGCTGATGGGCTTATCGCGTCCAAGTTCCGCAATGCAGGACAAACGTGCGTGTGCACAAACCGTTTATATGTACATCAAAATGTCAAAGAGCGCTTTATGGAAAAAGTGCTCGCAAAAATGATGGAGCTAAATGTTGGGAATGGCTTGGAGTCTGGTGTGACAGTTGGGCCAGTGATCACCATGGCTTCTAAGCATCGTCTGGAGGCTGTTATTGATCAGGCGTTACAAGAGGGGGCTACCATTGCTAACCGTCCTCAAAAGCTCGCAGGGCGCTTTATGGAGCCTGTAATTTTGGATAATGTCGATCAAGGTATGGCTATCGTGCAGCAAGAGTTGTTTGGGCCAGTATTACCCGTATTAACATTTGAAGATGATGAACAAGTGTTAGCAATGGCCAATGATACTGAGTATGGCTTAGCTTGTTATTTCTATACCGATAGCCTTAAACGAATTATCAAGTTCACTGAAGGCTTGGAATACGGAATGGTTGGTGTGAACGAAGGTATCATCTCGACAGAAGTTGCACCATTTGGTGGTATTAAAGAGTCAGGTGTTGGGCGTGAAGGCGCGAAACAAGGGCTCGATGAATACCTAGAGACGAAATACATATGTCTTGGTGGCTTAAACTGATCTTTGGATGAGAGTGCAAAAGAGAAAGCTGGGTTTCTAAACCTGGCTTTTTGTTTATAGAGCAAAGAGGAGAGAAGGGTGTATTTCTTCCAGATGCAAAAAAGCCGCATCAAGTGATGCGGCTTTTTCTAATATGGCTCCCCCTACTGGACTTGAACCAGTGACCTGCGGATTAACAGTCCGTCGCTCTACCAACTGAGCTAAGGAGGAACAAATTTTAATAAGTGGTGCCGACTACC